>JARUKZ010000045.1 GCA_029688955.1 Chitinispirillales bacterium ANBcel5
CTCTATTCTCAGTGAGGCGGTCTCTATTCTCAGTGAGGCGGTCTCTATTCTCAGTGAGGCGGTAGATATTTATCTAAAAAACAATTCCGTGAAGCCATAAGTGAGTACAATTTAAGGGAAATGCGCTGTTTTGGATGCACCGGGTACAACAAAAGCATAGGGCGTGGAGTTTATTCGCCAGGTTTATTGAGTTCTGCAGATAGCTTCAGTCTCTGAGTGCATTATAGGTATCATCGAAACTACTGTTAAGATGGTCAAAAATAGCCACCAGCTCAGGATCAAACTGCGTGCCTGCATTTCTAACAATTTCCTCCCTGGTTTTATTATGCGGCCAACCGTCTTTATAGGGCCGTTTGCTCCGCAAAGCATCATATACGTCAGCAATGGCAGTGATTCTTGCAGATAAAGGAATGTTTTCTCTCTCTAAGCCATGGGGATACCCCTTGCCATCAAAGCGTTCATGATGACTGAGGGTTATAGCGGCAGCAAGTTCAAGTTCATGATTTCCTTTTACAATATTATACCCCAGAATTGTATGATTTTTCATCTCATTAAACTCTTCCAGTGTGAGTTTTCTTCTGGCAAGCAATATAGAATCAAGTATACCAACTTTACCGATATCATGCATAGGTGCAAACACCTCTATATCATCGCAGTACTTTTGAGGCATTCCAAGCTTCTTTGCTATCATTTTGGAGAAAATACCAACTCGTCTCATGTGATTTCCGGTCTCATTGTCTCTTAGTTCTGCCATATCTGCGATAGTTCGGTATAGTTGTATTTTACATGTTGTTTCCCTTTCTCTGATGTTTGAGATATCGATTGGTAGGCCAATGATATTTTTTAGTTTTCTACTTTTATCATAAACTCCATTCACCATCAACCTCACCCAAAGAAGGGAACCATCCTTTTTTCTGTTTATTATCTCATTTTCCCAGGTACCAACATCCGGGTTTATAACAGCCCTCCAAAGGCTATCGAATATGGAAAAATATCCCTGTTCTGTATAGCCAAGATTGGTGTATACCTTCTTTCCTGGATTCAGAACATTTGGATTCTCACCAACAATTTCCTCTTTTGAATACCCGTACATATTTGTAAATGCCTTATTAATCTCCAGAATCTGCCCGTTTGAGTCGGTGATAATCATCGGTTGAGCCACTGACTGAATAGCACTGTAATATAGTGCAACCTCCTGCTCTACCTTTTTGCGTTTACTGACATCTTTACAAAAAGCCATCAGGCGCTTATCCGGCAATATTACACACGATATAGCCACCGGCAATTTGGAACCATCTTTTTTCACCACCTCTATTCGTTCTTTAAATACACCATTTTTAAGAAATTCCTCTCGATGTTGCACTGGCTCCGGAGAGTCTTTAGGTACTACATCAGGTATTTGCATCTTTAAAAGCTCGTTTTCACTAAACCCTAGCATTGAACAGGCGGCCGGATTAACCTCAGTAAACTGTCCTTCGGGGTTTGCTATAAAGATACCGTCGGGAGCATTTTCGAAATAAAGCCTCAGCTTTGATTCATTTTCTTTTAGTGCTTGCAACGACTCCATCTTCTCTATTGCCGATTCGAGAAAAGCTGCCAGCGTATCGATAAGCTCATGTTCGTGTCTGAGTGACATCTCACTTTTTGGAATAATTTCTTTATCAAGGTAGTGAATCTCTACAGCGCCAATAATTTTATTAAACACAATAAGATCTTTTTTTAAACAGTCACCGGTCTCATAAAATTTTTCTGTAGTAAACTCATAATCGTTGTACCGAATACGGGCAGCAGTATTTAGCGGGTTTTTCCAGGCAGAAGGCACAAGCTCTACTGCATGACGTAAAAAGTCGCGTATGCTTGAATTTCTTTCCTGCATCAGCCCTGAGAGCTTTACCAGCATATTCATTTCTTCTACATGGTTTTTTAAAGCAATCGCTTTTTCTTCCAGTATGCTCTCTACAAGCTTCTGTTCTGAAATATCAAACAAAAGTATTATACAGTGATCTTTACGCGGAGAACTTACCTCTACTCTAAACCATTTTCCAAAATCAATTTGTCGTTCAATTATTTTTTTTTGCTTGCCGGTAATACTGCTGAAAAGACCTAACCAATCGTACCTGCTGCTCTGAATTTCAGGTATTACCTTCGAAGCCACTCCCGAAAACATCTGCTCTCTTTTTAGATGGGTAATATTCTCAAAGGCTTTATTAACGTGTATAAATTTAAAATCACAGGGAATCCCCCGGTTATCATATACCAGTTTCAGGAAAGCATAGCCAAATGATGCCTCCTCGATCAGGTCTTTATACAAACTATCTTCAATAGCTGAAAACTCTACCTTCTCAGCACTACCCATTTTATACCTCATCTTTTGATCGCAGGCAAGCCCAATCCAAACCTATAAAAGGAAATTATATCAGAAAAGCAGCCTCTGAGCAAGGCTCAAATGTTGAAGTAAGGAGAAAAAGTAGGGTGTTATAGTAAAAAAGGGCTCTGCCCGGATGGAGCAGTGCCCTTTATAAGGCCTAAATATATCGTCGAGCAGTTTAAAGTATCCCGAAAACAACTTATTGATTCTCTTCAGGCTCCTCCGGAGTCATCTCATTATCATCCTCTTCTTCAGGGCTCATCTCTTCCATTATTTCTCTGCAAATATTCATCATTTCAGCCCTTTGCCTGATTATCTGCTGCATCTCCTGTGTACTCAGCTCCACCGTCACTTCCTCTACCTGATTTAAATCACTGTCAAATTTTACTATTCTGTTTCCAATGACCACCACAATTCCATCATCATCGGTAGGAATTACCTGAGGTTGCAACGTATGCATAGGACACATTCCCATCATCATCATACCCATCATTCTTTCATTATGTGCCTCATCATGCATCCCCGGCCCTCTTCTGGGATGGGCACCGTTATCATCTTCAGGTGAATGGGGATGTTGGGCAAATAAGGTAACTGCAGAAAACAACAGAACTGTTAAAGTATATAGTTTTTTTCTCATCTGATCCTCCCTAAACTAAAAGTTAACCAAAGAAAAAGTGAACAAGAGAAAAGCAAATCGCTTTTCAACCAACCCGTAGTATTTTGGCGTTAACTGCTACAATGATTGTACTAATGGACATCAGAGCAGCTCCCATGGCCGGGCTCAGAATAACCCCCAGATTGTAGAGCACCCCTGCGGCCAGTGGAATTGCTATTACATTGTAACCGGTTGCCCAGAAAAGATTTTGCACCATTTTTCTGTAGGAAGCCCTTGCAAGCTCAAGAATTGAAACCACATCACGGGGATCATTTCTCACCAATATTACATCAGCAGTCTCCGCTGCCACTTCCGTACCCGCACCAATGGCAATTCCTACATCTGCGGTTGCAAGTGCCGGTGCATCATTTATCCCATCTCCCACCATTGCAGTAAAAAGCCCTCTTCCCTGTACCTCTTTTACCTTCTCAACCTTCTCTTGAGGAAGAACTTCTGCAAAATATTCATCTATCCCCATCTCCCAGGCAGCCCATTGTGCGACCTTTTGATTATCCCCGGTTATCATAACCGTCTTTATGCCCATGGCTTTAAGTCTGGAAATAGCCTCTTTTGATTCCTCCCGAATGATATCCATAAGCGCTATTGCGCCTGTAACCTTCTCGTCTACAATTACAAATATAACCGTTTTTCCGCTCTCAAGAAGTTTTGAAACCCGACCCTTTTGGTAATCGTACCCCTTTTCTTTAACGTAAGCCGGGCTCACGGCCAGCACCTGTTTGCCCTCAACCATGCCCTGCGCGCCTCTTCCTGCTATAGCTCTGAACTCCGAAACAGCGAGTGTTTGCGCAGCGGATTCCACAATGGCTTTGGCAATAGGATGCTCCGAATGCGCTTCAACAGAAGCCGCCCAGAGAAGAAGCTTGTCACGATCAAAGCTTTCATCTAAAGACACGATATCGCTTACTCCAAATTTGCCTTCCGTAAGTGTACCCGTTTTATCAAAGAGCACCGCCTGAATGGAACGCGAAGATTCAAATGCAGGGCGTTTTTTTATTAATAGCCCCCTGGAAGCCGAAATGGAGGTGGAAACGGCTATCACCAGCGGTATTGCAAGACCAAGTGCATGCGGGCAGGCTATGACCATCACTGTCACTGTGCGCTCTATTGCAAATGCAAATTCAACACCTAATATAAGCCACACAACTAACGTTACAGCCCCACCAACAAGAGCAACTGCGGTGAGCCATACAGCCGCCCTGTTTGCCAAAAGTTGAGTTTTTGACTTCCCCTGCTGAGCTTGCTGCACAAGTTTTATCATCTGAGAGAGATAGGACTGTTCGCCGGTGCGGGTTACCATTACTTTTATCGCGCCTTCTCCATTGATAGAGCCCCCCACCACATCGCCATCTTTGCCTTTATAAACAGGTGTGGATTCTCCGGTAATCATCGCTTCATTGACCGATGATTCCCCCTCCACAACCGTACCATCAACAGGGATTTTTTCCCCGGGTTTAACCAGAACAGTATCCTGTGATTGTATCTCATCAACCCTGATATCCTCAACAGTACCATCGTTTTTGATTCTGTGCGCCACAGAGGGCATAAGCTTTACCAACGACTCAAGCGCCCGGGAAGCTCCTGAGATCGATCTCATTTCAAGCCAGTGCCCAAGAAGCATAATTGTGATAAGAGTGGCAAGTTCCCAGTAAAGCACTTCACCGGGGAGCCCGAAGGTAACAGCTGCACTATATACAAAAGCTACTGTGATTGCCAGGGCAATAAGAGTCATCATCCCAAAATCACGTGTTTTTACCTCTCTTACTATACCCACAAGAAACGGTTTTCCGCCATAGAAGTAAAGAAATGCCGAGAGGATAAAGAGTACAAGCTGATCTCCTGGAAAGCGTAACTGCTCACGAAGCCCCAAAAACTGCTGAATCATAGGAGATAGCAAAAGGATTGGTATCGTAATAATCAAAGCTACCCAGAATCGACGCCTGAATTCTTTTACCATCCCGCTGTGATAGTCACCATGGGCACCTTCATGTGATTCCCTATGGCTTTCGTGATTTGTATGTCCCTGGTCTGAGTGTCCTTGCATAATAGCCCCATACGAGTATTTGAAAAATGCTCTAATTTTTAGATGTGCAAGAACCAGACCATTAACATTATTCTAAGTGTCACACCGACAATCGCTGAGGCTCCCAAAAGAGACGTGGCAGTAGTGCCTTAAAAATGGAAGGGTACTGTTTCAGTGAAAAACAAACTTAAGCTCTCCTAAGCAGTTTACCCTGAACATGACTCAGGTTTGTCCTGTGTTGTTATCACTAAACAACTGCTCTGGACTTTTCCCCCGCCGCGCATAGAGGATTCTTAAAAGCTCTATAAGTAACGTATTGTTTTGAGCAGAACGTTTTTGCAGCAGAGGCAGAAGGTTTTCAATTCGTTCAAGAATTTCATTACGCTGATCCCAGGCTTTATCAATAAAAGCGATCAGTCTTCCTGCAGTAATATTTTTAAGCGGCGGAGTATCAAGGTGTAACTCCTCCAATAAGCCCATCACTTTACCCGAATATGGAAGTGGTACAAAGGGAACACCCTGCAATGCAGCAAAAATGAGGAAATGAAGGCGCATACCGACCACAAATTTGAGGTCTTTTATGATCGTCATAATCTGCCCTGGTGAGTACTCAGCATCAAGAACACTCACATTCTGAGGCCATACCATCTTAGTAATAACAGCATAGGATTGATGGAGATCAACTGCTGTTTTACGCTCCATTGGAATGAATACTATATGAGCATTATACCTGTCGATCATGTAATCCGCGGCATTTGCTATGATTTCATGATAATGTTCCTCTTTTATGTCCGGCGCAGCTTTTCCCGGCTCTCTCACCGACATACCGAAAAGCATTCTCCCTTTTCCTATTCCAGACTGTGAAAGGAAGTTGATCTGCACCTTTTCAGGTTCTAAAAGCAGAGCCGGATCTGCAGTTACAATGATCTCTCTATGAACACCAATTTCCTCCAGCAAACGTAAAGATGGCTTATCTCTCACCGTCACTACCGCAGCAATATCCAACACCTCCTTTACCAGTTGTTGGGCGGCTGGTGTTTTAAGCGGTCCTGCTCCAACCGCATACACCATAACCGGAATACCTTTCTTATAGGCAATCTGTGCTTCACGCAAATATTTATGAACATCAACATCGTACAGTATACCCCCGCCTCCAACTATAAAGACGTCCAGCCTTTGGACCTCAACTTCAGCTTCCCTGCGACTCATAGTTCTGATTGCAACAGCCCTATCAACCTTGTGACGATTCATGGTATCTCCGGGGTCACGGGAAAACACCACAATCTCAGCCTTAACCTTTTTTCTAATCTGGTTGATCATGGACTGAAGAATCGCCTCATCGCCCATGTTATTACCACCATATGAGCCACTGATACCAATTCTTACCACTTTTGATTCATCCATGTGAACTCTCCGATTCTACGTATTAACGCGATGTGGAACGTATCCCGGTCGCGACCTCTCCCCCTGCGGTTCTCTTCCCTTCAAGCTCAAGTTCCTCAGGAGTTTGCTCCAGTTCGCCCAATACCTGACCCTTAATCAGCAGTTCTCTTTGTAGGTCGCTATAGGAGATATCCTGAACGATTGAATCAGTCTTATCTATTGCCATAGCAGCAGCGACACCAGCGGATTGCCCCATGATCATATATACCGATTCCATTCGAATTGAGCAGTAAGCAATATGGGAAGCAGAAATACAAATTGAGACAAGCAAATTTCTGCACTCAGATCTTTTTGGCCTTAAAGCACGGTAAGATATACCGTAAGGTGAAATCAACCCCACTTCAAAATTACCCTCATTCATCGCTCTGCCGGATTTTACTACCCTTTTACAATTATGAGAATCCATCTTAAATGAAGCCATACCGATGGGATCATCTGCCTTGATTTTGCCAAAAGCATTGTGTTCTGTAATGATATAATCTGAGCGCATTCTTCGAGCCTCTCTGACATAGAGCTGAGGAGGCCAGTTATCAGTTTCGGTAAATTCATCACCTGCAAGCCCCCATTCATTTGCAGCCTTGCGCACTCTCCTTGGGATTCTCAAATCATTGCATAAAAACCAAAACAAACCTTTTTGGTAGTGTATATGGTCCTGATATATAAGCTCGCGCACCTCATAGTTGCCATCAGGCCAAAGGTAATTTCCCCCCACGTTGTCGCTGTTAACGGCTCCCCAGCTATTGTGATCAGCTTTGTTGTTTGGTATAGGAATCGAGAGGTTAAAGACATCAAATATTCCTGCATCAATATATCTACGTAACAATTCGTAGCGCTCAACATCGTACTCTTTGGGTTTTGGAAAAAGTACCTTCTTTTTTTCATCTTTTGTGATACACAGACGAAAATTATACGCTTGTGTAAGTTTATCCCCCTCTCCATTGTGCCCAAAGGGCATGGAACTAATGCCGGGTAACAGTCCACTATTGTGATCTCCTGGTACACGGTACGGATCTACAAATCGCAGGAAATTATGGTGATCTGATCCATAGTGAATTCCACTGAAATGCTCATCGTACTCTTCGTTTCCCTCTCTGCCGATGGTATAACTCACCCCTGCCCGTGCCATCAAATCACCCTCGTAGGTGGCATCAACAAACACTTTGGCCCTGAATCTACTCCCGTCCTCTGTGATTAATGTACTGATACGCCTGTCAGCGCTCATTTCAACCTTATAAAGCACCTGTTGCCTGTATAACCCAATTGAATATTTTTCGATCCAGTCACTGAAAACCTTGCTGGCAACTTTAGGTTCAAAAAACCAGCGTTCACCGTCCCCGTAGTAGTTACCGAGTTCTTTGTGAAACTCAAGAGTTAGTCCACCTATTGAACTCTTATCCCCAATATCAGTTGCGCTGAGTCCCGATGTGGTCATTCCACCTATAAATTTGCCAAACTCCACGATCGATACACTTTTTCCCATACGCGCGGCTTCAACGGCACACACTATTCCACTGGAAGTTGCTCCGTACACACAAACATCGGACTGAACATCTTCGGGTTTTCTCCCCTTAATTAGCGGGTAGTAATATCTGTTTAACATATTAAAGTAATCCATTTAGATTTCAATTCTTTTGGTTCTTAGCTTCTTTAAAGCAAACTATATACCCCAATACCGCCTTAGTGGGTATACCAAAGTACCTGTTAGATTATTATATGCAGAAACATGGCCATTCTTTATTAAGCCACTGATATGGTTTCAATTGAAAAGATCAGTTGTGGCCAAAAGTGCCCACGGAAAAATGATCAAAACCTAAAAGTCAGCTGCCATTTATCCTTTAAGTGCTTATATTATTCACTGTATAGATTCGTTTTTTAGCCGCTTTAATAGGAGGTATTTTATGAAGTTTAAGAAACTATGCTTGACAGTAAGTTTGTTTCTTTTTCTAAACGTTACAAATGTAATGGCGAATATTGACTTTAGTCTTGTTGGCTACGGTACTACTACAGGATCTACCGATGAGAGAAACCGAAGCAACAATAGTGTCCACCAAACGGTTACTGGTGGGCAGGGAAGCAATCCTCAAGTAGTATCGTATGGTGAAGATATCGAGAGTGCAATGGAGAGTGGAGACTACGATGATGGAATGATTCTATACATCGACGACCCACAACACCTTCAGTCTGCACTGTTAGGAATAATGAGATACCATCGAAGCGGCAGCAATGCTCCCCCCCATCCACCGGTTACTTTTTACATTACCGGTGAACTTACTCCCCACGGAGTCAGTGAATTTAGAATTGAAGATTCAGAAAATATATCGATTATTGGTGATGGTGATAAAGGGGTTCTTAACGGTATTGGTATAAGGGTGATAAGAAGTAGTAATGTTATCATTCGTAATTTAAATATTTTTAATGTAAGAGCGGGTGAAGCAACAGGGTTAGAGATAGCCTATTCCAATAACTTATGGATAGATCGCAACCACTTTCATAGTGAACCGATAACCTATAACCCTGATGGTTCAGTCAATGATGATGATGAATTTAAAGAAAAATATGATGAATTATTATCAATCAAACACTCCTCGAATGCCATTACTGTTTCGTGGAACATTTTTGAACATCATTATAAAGGCATACTGGTAGGTCACAGTGACAGCCCAAGCGCAGCCCCAGACAACATAACTTTTCATCATAATATGTTCTATGAAATTAACACGCGTGTACCTCTTAACCGATACGCTACAACCCATATGTTCAACAATGTTTTTGAAGACATCCCCGGCTCAGCAATCAACAGCAGAGAAGGGGCTCAGGTTAGAATCGAACGTAATGTATTCAGAAACGTTGGCTCCGGAAATGTAGACAACCAGGGCGGTTATATACAGGGGCCAGTGGGTTGGTGGTATGGAAGCGGTACCGGATACTGGCATTTAATTGATAACATTATTGAAGATAGTCCCGTTGATGACAAGGTTTGGGAAAACGAACTATCATCTACTGACGTTCCGTATAGTTATGAGCACATTCTGGATAGAGTCGAAGATGTTGAAGGTATTGTAAGAGAACACGCAGGCAGATCATTTGAAGCCGCAACAGATGACCCTCTTGAGTACTACAGCCTTACCCTAAGCACTACTGGTAATGGAAGCGTTAGAGCAGAGCCACAACGCACCTCTTTTGCTGAAGGAACCATAGTAACTATTACAGCCAACCCCGAGCCCGGCTGGGCTCTTACAAATTGGAGTGGTGATGTTGGTGGTTCTGGAAATTCTATAACAGTTGCTATGGATGGTGATAAATCCATTACAGCTAACTTTTCCGAAAGTGATGTTCCGGTTTTTGAGCTGACTGTGAATGTAAATGGAGATGGAACAGTAAACCCTTCATCGGGCATTTTCGAACAGGGCGATGAAGTTGAACTTTCTGCACTGCCCCGCTCCGGATGGGTATTTGAATCATGGAGTGGAGATATCGAAGGGACAAGTGGTTTTACAACAATTACTATGGACAGCGATAAAACAGTTACGGCTAATTTTATCGAAGGCTCTTCGGGTGATGTTAAACCTGTTGGGTCTTTTGTTACAGAACCTCTGACTTCGGCAGATTTTAATGAAAGAGCCTTTTACATGTTTATAAATAGGAGTAATGGTAAGGCAATCGATATCCAGAACAGAAGTATAGAAAATGATGCAAGCATTATAACTGCGGAGATTGAAGATGCAATCCCACAGTTATGGCGGGTAGAATTTGAAGAGAACAATTTTAATATTATCAATGCTCATACCGATAAGGTGATGCGTGATGCTGGCTCAGATGTACGACAGGAGCGAGATGGATCCAGTGGTACCCATTACTGGGATATTCAGCATGTGGAAGATAGCTACTTTAAACTGACAAACGAAGGCAGAGGTAGTGTTTTGACTGCCAGTGGCGAAAATGTAATAGGAGCTGATGATAATAACAGTTCAGAGCAGCAGTGGCAAATACTTAGGGTCACCGCTTCCTCCGTTGAACCTGATTTTAGCATCCAGGGGTTTGCGACAGTTGGAGAGGGTACTACAGGCGGAGAAGGAGGCGAGGTTGTAACTGTTTCCACGGCTGAAGACCTTATTTACTACATGCAGCATGAAGATCCTTATATCATTCTTATAGATGGTGAAATTGTACTGGGAGAAGGTGATGCACACCGTCCTCAACATAATATGCACAGTATTGCCCCTAATAAAACACTCTTTGGTCTCGAAGGCGCAAAAATTAGGGGTGGTGGTTTAAACATTAGAGGTACAAGAAATGATGGAGTAGGTGAAGTAACCAGAACAAATATCATTATCAGAAATATTAGATTTACCGGTGGAGCTCCTGATGACTATATCAATATTGAACATGGAGCAACGCATGTGTGGATCGATCACAATACCTTTGAAGGTCCGGCTGATGATGGTATTATAGATATCAAACGAGAGGCAAGCTATATTACTATTTCATGGAATGTGATTCATGATCATCACAAAACGATGTTGCTGGGACATGATGAAAGTCACACCCATGACAGAGGTTTTTTAAAAGTTACTTATCATCATAATTACATTTACAATTCTGAGTCAAGGCACCCCCGGATGCGTTTTGGAGAAGCTCATCTGTTTAATAACTACTTTGAAGATATTGGTTCCTATGTAATGGGTCCGGGCATAGAAGCTCAGATCATTTCCGAGAATAACCATGTGTGGAATTCTGGTCGTTTCACGGACTGGTATCACGAAACTGGTATTGTACTTGAACGTGGTCAGGGGAGCTTAATCAATCGCATAAACCATGATCACGATCCAAGAATTAAAACCGGAGAACCTGATTGGGCACCTGAGGACTACTACTCCTACACCCTAAACTCAGCACTGAGTGTTAGGGATATGGTAACCAGATATGCCGGAGCCGGTATTGTAAGCTATGACGACGAAACTACTTCAGTGCAAAATATTCATAGCAGAAATCTTAGCGGTAAAAACGGTGTATTTGCTATCACCGGTACGAATCACTTTAGCCCTGTTACCGAAATCAGATACAATCTGGATGAACCAGCACAGGTCAATATTCAGCTATTGAATGCAAGAGGTCAAAATTTATCAACGTTTTCGAGGTATTTACCAACTGGTACACATACGCATTCGATCAGTATGTCCAACTTCTCTTCAGGGGTGTACTTTTTGAGGATGAAAGCGGGAAATGAAGTCACGGTTCAAAGGCTTATACGTTAGTGTGTTAATGTGTACTATTGTTTGCTTTAACAGTAACCCCATGCAGATGATCTGCAATGGGGTTATTTTCTTTTTTTATATGCAACTCTGTATACCTCAGTTACTCACCAGTACCTTTTCTTTTTGACTTACCGATTGTTTCTTTGTTTCAGTTTTGGTCATTGTAATATTAAAGAATCCAAAAACAGCAACCACCAAAGGAGTCAACCAGCAAACAAATGCATAAGGGAAATACGCAAGAGGGCTCACAGCCAATACAGAGTACATAAAAACCCCACTACTATTCCAGGATATGAGTGGAGCGGTCAATGTCCCTCCCCCTTCAAGTGCTCTTGAAAGGTTTTCCATCTTAAGATTTAATTTCTTATACGCCTGCTCATACATCTGCCCCGGAATGATAACAGCAAGATACTGATTAGCACCGAAGATATTAATAAATACTGAAGTAACCAGAGTAGTCAGTACCAGACTACCGGCTTTGTTAACAAGTGATGACATTTTATCGACCAGAGATTTTAACATATTACAATGGTTCATAATACCACCAAACGATAATGCCATTATGGCGAGGGCTACCACTGAATACATACTTTCCATACCACCTCTGGAAAGTAAATTGTCCATCTCCTCCCAGCCGGTAGAAATTGAGAACCCATCATATAGAATAGTAAAAAATTCACCAGAGCTTTGCCCCTGAACAGTAACCATCATGACACCACCCAAAACAACCCCAGCGACCAAACTTGGTATTGCAGGTATTTTAAACACTATAAGTGTAATTACTGCTACCGGAGGAATCAAAAGCCAAAAGGAGAGCTTGAAATTCTCCCTTATCAGTTCCTGATATTGATTCATATGTTCCGTATTTGCAGCACCCTCAGAAAGAATAAAACCAAGGACTGTAAACATTATTAAGGCAAGAATAAAACTTGGTATTGTTGTATAGAGCATATGCTTTATATGGACATAAAGATCGAGGCCTAAAACAGAGGGGGTAAGATTTGTTGAATCGGACAAGGGAGAGAGTTTGTCACCAAAAAAGGCCCCGGAAACAACGGCTCCTGCTACTGCCGGAGCAGGAATACCTAATCCCTGACCTATCCCAATAGCTGCAACCCCGATTGTACCTGCAGTAGTCCAGGAACTACCGGTTACAACTGACATTATACTGCATATAATAAGTATTGATGGTAAAAACCAGGCCGGCACTAAAACATTAAACCCATAATACATCATTGCCGGCACGATTCCACTGGCGATCCAAACCCCAATAATCATACCTATAATAAGGAGTATAATCAGGGAAGGTATTGCTCGTGCAATGCTTCTGGTGAATCCATTGCTTATGGTTTCCCAGCTATAGCCGTAAACTATTGCTGTTAAACCGGCCGCTACAGCACCAAAAAACAACGGTATATGAGGTTGTGCATCATAGACGAAAACTGACAACCCAAGAGAAACACCTACTACCAAAACTGGTATCAAAGCAACTTTTGCTGGAGGAGTTACTTTTTTTGAAGTCAAAATGAACCTCTTTTCACACTTACATTATTTGTATTTTGGTTGTAATTCAAACTTTGAAGATAGTATAATGAGTGATGAAGTTCAATAGAAGAGCCGTAGCTTCAGTAGAGAACCTACAGCGAAAGTTTATACTAAAGAAACATTTACCATTGCCGATTCATCTCTTCCATTTGAGATAAAATTCTGGCAATATTTTGAGTCGTCGTATCTAAATGTAATCTTGCTTCGGGGGTATCAACATCAATTAAATCAACTAAGGTCTTAAAATAGTTCTTTCTTAGCTGTGAATATTCCAGTAATTTCCTCAAGTGGTTTTGTAACTGTTCAGGATAGTTGGCAGTAAGCAAGTCAGAAATAATCTCCTCATTTCTCTGCCACAAGAATATCCCTTCATCATGAATTCTCTCTTTATTTAGCCTTAGTTGCTCCTGATTTATGTGTAACGATATGTCTTTTTCAAAAGCCCACAAAGTTTTCTTTTCATTGGATGAAAACTCGTACATTGCAGCTTCATATCTGCCCAAAGTATCTGAAACGGAGCTTAGCCCAATAATGAGTGAGGTACAGAAAAACACTCCCAGGATGATATAGGTAAAAACAGGGTTAATTTTTTTTACTCTATCAAGAGAATAGATGGCTCCAATGGTCCCCCCACTGATTAAACCACCTAAGTGCGCAACATGATCAATACCTTCCAGTCTGATCGCATAAATGACGTTGTAAAAAATGAAAAACCCGGCACTTAACGCCATATTTTTCATTGTAGCAGAGGGTATGGAAATCCTTTTCAGTATAAGTTGAATACCAAGCACCCCAATGATACCGAAAATAGCTCCCGAAGCACCTACAGAGACGATATTCTCGTTAAATATAAGACTGAATACACTGGATAAGGTTCCCGAAAAAATGTAGGCGAGAATGAATCTTTTTTTTCCTATGGCTTTTTCGAGTACAGAACCAATATAGATTAGAATGTAAATGTTGAATGCGAGATGAATGATACCTGAATGCAAAAAAACAGAGGTGATGAGTCTCCAGGGTTCTCCGCCTATCGTTAAACTTCTTAAGTTACCACCCCAGCGAATCAATGAGTCAACCTCAGTGTCAAAGAGATTGCCCCCCGAAGCAACCATCAACAGGAACACCAGGCTATTTACATAAATCAAAAGTGGGGTAAACAGATAGGTTTTACCGGGAAAAAGCCCCCTGAAGGTAACATTATATTCGTTACCAATTTCCTTATTATTCTCTGGTGGCTTTTCCATACCGATTTTTCCCTTTTATTCGGAGATACCGATAATCAAAAAAACTGCTTTTTTCGATTTATCAGGGCACTGTTTCAGTTTTTTCTTCTGTTTTAACACTCTTTGTCATATTAATAGACTTAACCTCAGCAATGACTTCAGCTATATTAAGTACATGATCTTTTACTCGCCTGTAGCTATTGAGCATATCTGAGAAAACAGTACTTAACATAGGGTCAGATTTTTCTTCTGCAAGCCTGGAGAGATGACGGTTTCGCAGATCTCTAAATTTATCTGTAATATAATCACCATTAGGAAGCACTTTGGGGAAGTTCTTCGGACCTGCGGCATATGAAGTATTTACGTTATCAAAGTATTCGGCGACTAAATCATGCAGTTCCAAAAGATCCTCTCTCATAACCTGAGACAGTTCAATACCATTATTACTTAACCTCAGATAAAGTTTAAGAATGGTTGTGACATAATCACTGAGGGTTTCATACTCATCAGCCATACGCATCTGTTTTTGAGCTTCTTCAGAAAGACTCAGTGGTACATTTCCATCCAGAACCTCTGTTAAAAAAGCCATGACTTCTTTTTGTATATTATCCAGCACTTCTTCATGATGAAATATCTCGTCGATGGTAGCCTTATCAGCTTTGGAAGTGCTTAATATCTGCCGCAGAGAGTCGACCATTTCCCGATTCACTCTACCCATTATAACAATCTCTTTTCTTGATTGTTCTATTGCAATAATAGGGGTCTCAATGCTTCGAATGTCCAGATTGGTAAGCTGAGGTTTTTCTCCAGAGGATTTGTCGGGAACGTATTTTGTCAAAAATTTTACCATAGCAGGCAAAAGAGGAATAAATATGGCAGTAGAGATAATGTTGAATATCGTATGGGAAGCGGCGATAGCAGCCTGTATATAAGGATAAGTCTCAGCTCCATCCACCATAACAATTGTATTTGGATCGTTACCAACAACAGAGTGAATAAGTCTCATGTAGGGATGAAAAAGTATAGTTATCCAGAAAACACCAACCATCTTAATTACGATATGACTGTAAGCAGCACGTTTGGCGTTGGTAGTAGTACCGAGAGAGGCAAGGAATGCAGTAATTGTTGTACCGATATTTTCACCCAGCACAAGAGCGGCAGCACTTTCAAAGCCAATAATCCCTGTTGAAGCAAGCATCATGGTGATAGCCAGTGTTGCAGAAGAGGATTGCACAATCAGGGTAAGGATACATCCAACCAGAATACACTTAAATATGCCCCAGTAGGTGTCAGCAGAAAACATGTGAAACCAGCGAACAAATTCCGGTAAATCGCGAATGGGTGCAAGGCCATCGTTCATTAGCTGCAGACCGAAAAAGATCATTCCCACACCCATTATGGTCATACCCAGGTAGCGGATTTTCTCCTGTTTTGAAAACAGAAAAACCAACGCCGATACCCCAACTAAAGGCAAACCATATTGTCCCACAGCCAAAACAACGATCCACCCCGTAATAGTAGTCCCAATATTTGAGCCCATAATTACACCGATTGCCTGTTTCAGGGTCATAAGCCCCGAATTCACGAACCCAACCACCATCACCGTAGTAATACTGCTGGACTGAACGATTGCTGTAACGGCTGTACCAACCCCTATTGCCATTATACGATTATTGGTCACCATCCCTATCAAACCACGTAAACGGTTTCCCGCTACAGTTTGAAGGCCGTCCGACATATATCTCATTCCAAGAAGAAAAATGCCCAGACCACCAATAACACCAAACACCATCGCCATTATGACAGAGTTATCCATGTCTTTCTCCGTTAGGGGTAATTACATAACCAATAAGTATAAACGAGGGGGTTAAACCTGATTGCAGATATCTATTTTGAACAAGTGTTTTCATGAGGAGATTTAAAATAACTATTGAACTTTTACTGAACAAATCTTTTCTGCAAATGCTGTTTTCTCTTGGTTCAATATAAGGGTACAAATTAAGGGCAGGCCAGCTTTTTTGAATTGTACCAATTCTTTTAAAAACAGTGGGTTGAAGCAATACGCCGTTATAATAATAATTAGTTTCCATAGAGCTAAAAAATAACTCTCACTACTGTTTTGGAGCCAATTTATTGTAGTTATAACTAAAAAACTGGTACCTATATTACTTGATAGGTATAGTATCATATATGAGCTCCCTGCAGAACGGATTCAATTCATACTATACACGTCCCAAAACCTACTGTATCAGTGCAAAAAAAATGTCTGGGGGTACTACATCCTTTGCCTCTCAACATCTATCAATATCTGCATCATTTCCTTCCATAGCTCATACTCATTAATACTTTCAAAAAAGGATATTTGTTTATAAGACCGACGGTAATACCATTTAACACCAAGTCCCAGAATGAATTCTACTGTTTCACTGCAGCCAATTTCAATAGCCGATGTTAAAAACCTCTGTTGAGCGGATTCATTATTGAAGAACCCATTTTGGGGATCAATTATTTCTCTAATCCACTCCCTGGCCTCCTCATTTTCTAGTATTCTATATATATGGAGCTTATTGAATCCAGTTTGTTCCAAAATTCTTCTCTTATCCCAACCCACTTGCATCAGAGTTTGATTTAAATGTTTGTTGGAGTTTGCATAATAAGCCCCGACCATACGGTAGCTATCGAAGAATCCCTCCCCCGGTTCAACACCGCCCTCAAGGATCTCTACGGCAATTGCATTCGCCCCATGTGCAATTGCTCTCTTTAAACTTTGCTCAGAAAAATAAACCTCCTCAAATCTTTCATACTCATCCCTGAACATACTATCAATAACTTTGGTAGCATTGCTCCTTATGCCTTTATAAATAGCTGTTACAGAGTCAAAAACAGTGACATCGTCAAAGACATCCTCATTTTTCTTATAAAAGCCAGGTACACTGTCGGGCTGAATTTGTTCAAATAGTAATTTTGAGAGTTTTACGTTATCTGAACTTATTGCTTTGTTTAAAAGATTAATCCTGTTATGATGGTCCAGGGTAATGACTCCCTTTTCGACCAAATATTCTAATACTTTTGTACGTTTACTGATCACTGCAAGATCATAAAAGAAACAGTTTCTTTGCTGGCGGCATGAATTGTTCATACGTTTAAAAGACGCTGTATTATACAGCATTGAAGCTATTTCGATGTTTTCATTGAAAATAGCCCAAAACATTGGAACTCGCCACTGCCTATTGAAAGGATAAGCCCACTGGTCATCCCACCCTGATTCAATCAACCATTGTACAATTTCGGTGCTGTTGTTTTTTGCAGCCCATGTCAGAAGCATCGAAAGAGGGAACTGTGATGCATTCTTTAAACTCATTTGCCTGATAGCTTCTATAAACTGGTCATAATCATTTTCATAAACTGCGATGTAGACTTCTACCACTTCGTCGCAAACGTCTAAATCATTTTTAAGGAGAATGACAAAAGCTTCCGGGTTAAAGTACTCAAGCGCCGTGCAGTACGCAAAATACTTTTCTTCCACTGTTCTTTCTCCAAGAGAAAAATTTTTCATATTAAATGCAAGTGCTCTCTTTTTTTCACTGCTTAAAGGAGGATAGTACTCTAAAATGTTAAAGTCCGTCTCAGTAGTAATCTCCTTATCTTTACCGTTTTGACTATTTATACTTTTTATAATTTGCCCGTAGTAGTGATAGATATATTCTTTTCTATCCTTATGAAGACCAGTAGATATAAGCAGGTCAACTAAGCCCTTTCGATCAACCGATGCAGCTAAAGCCGTTAGATGCCCGGGGTGTGGCAATTGTTGTTTTTTTTCTACAAAAGTTTGTATATACTCAAATGATTTCTCCTGAAATATTTTTTCGAAAATAGAGACAACACGATCATTTGGAAAAAATCCATCATAAGCAGATTTTTCGGAAATTATTTCAGCAATATCTTCGGGATTATCTGAAGCAAATGCCATTTTGAAATTCTGATCATTAAAGAGATCGGCAGTACCGGGAAACAGTTTTTCTCTTTTCCCTTCCATATCTATCCACTCTTCTATGGTGGTACCCGGTTCGATTTCGGAAATTTCAGCATTGTCGGGAATAACTGCAGATAAATCAGCACCAAACAGAAGTAATATTCGGGCCATTTCGTAACTGTCGTTAATAAGTGCGAGTGTTAAAGGCGAAAGTTCTTCGGGGATCAACGTACATTCAATATCAGCTCCGTACAGTAGCAGATAAAACGCACTTATATAAAAGCCTCTCCTTGAGCAGTAACTTATATAAGACTCTTCAAGCCCATCGCTATTTATAATAAAACCGGAAGGATTATATCCTCCTTGTAATATCGTTTTAACCCCATCCGGTGCGTTTTGTCTAAGAAAGCTTTCCATCAGCTCCTTTTCTCTTTTTTCCTTTAATCCCTCTGGGGCGCCATATTCCCGAAACATAACATCTAACTTCTCAAAATCATCAAATAAGTGTTGATTATCAATAAATATTTCGTACAACGTTAAATCTGAATTTGGTAATCCACTATTTGGATCTGCCCCTTTTTCTAATAAATACTTTACCATTTCATACCTATTATATTCAGGTTTTTCGAAAAATAAGGCACTAAAAAGTAATGAATAGTGGTAATTACTATAATAGTTTACTATTTCAGGATTTTTTCGAAAGAGGTAATCCAACAACCAAACCATCTCTGATTTTAGAGCATAATGAGCATATTTTAACTGCTCATCTATACAATTTTCAATAATATAGGAGTGATTTTCTGTTATGTATTTAGAAAGCGCACTGTCTTTTTTAAGTGCAACTTCAAAAAAAGAACCTTCACTCTCTATAAATTCCTGAGTGAGGTGTTTGTGTAAAGGCAATGTGGCTATCTGATCAAGAGTCTCTTTAGCATTATTATACATTCCCATGTACATGTAAGCTTGTAAGTTTAAAAGATATTTTAACTGATCATAAACTCCATATCTTTTGTTCATAAACTGAGTGACCCAAACAGTTGGGTCATTTTTTAACATATAATTACTAATATCTTCTGCTGACAGTTGTTCAAAAAGATCATATTTAACAAATACCTCAATCATTGCGTTGGTAGCGTAATCAAAAGAAGACATTAAAAAGAGGTTAGGATCCCCATTTTCATCTAATGGTAAAACTTCTTCTTGTATGAGTTTCTCAACAATACCTGTTCTATTTGCCTTTAAAGCCTTGTCGAGATATGTTAAACCCTGTTTATCTAACAACTCAGAAGCTCCATTTTCAAACCAAAGATCAAATATTTCTTCAGCCTTTATACTCCAGGCAATTACATAGAAAACAAATGGTTCCAGATAATAATCCATTGAGAATTCTTTTGGACCTGATTGATGATTAAGTGGTAATAATCTGTAGGATAAATCTAACTCCCTTATTGTCCCAAACCCAAAGGGGTGATCTGCTCTTAAACCATTCTTTAAAGCGTAATTTAGAAAATCCTCATTTTTTGGTAAAAACAGTCGTATATCTGAGACGATCGTTTCTCCGTAATCAGAAAACGTAAATCCATTTTCGACAAGTCCAGAAAGCAATCTTTTATCTTTGTACTTGAATGCAGTTTTTACAAAGTAATCGACATAACGATCTAACCCAAACTCCTCCCGGTAAGTTTCAGAATCAAATACTTGTGAATTAGCTACAATATAGAGCGCCCTTTTTTTGTTAATTATCCAATCCAAATCATCAAATGCAACTTCTCTGAGATGATCAAAGGCCATGGTAATCATTTTTTCATTACCTGATGCTAAAATTATATCAAGCATAGTAAAACCCATATCAGTAGGACTTATAAAACATCGCCCCTGTGAACTATACTCTTTAATGTAATCAATATCATTTTCAATAATAGCCTTTATTGCTTTTTCACTATTCGGGGACAGGTTCTCCACAGTTTTTAGGTCATGGGAAAGTAATTGTAAAATAACTCCATACGTCTCCCCTTTTTTAAACATCAGGTCATCTAAATCAAAACAAAATTCGAGCATTTCTAATCTGGCTGTATCTCCTTCTTCCATTACTAATTCTAAGAGATATGGATTGGTAATTTTGTGTTCTTTTGGTCGTTGATCAAACACATTTGCTAATACAAATTCAGATACTCTTTCTTCCCCGGTAGTAATCATTACACTAATGATATATTCATTAAATAACCCGGAGTTATAATTGTAGAGTTTTTCAATGAAAAATCCACAATCAAAAGCAATAGCCAGTATTGTCAGATCATATAATTCTTTGATAAATTCATAGTTAGGATCTGATTCATCGGAATCAAGTGACAATTTTTTTGAAGAAGTGATCTCTTCATTAAATTGTAACACCTTTATTAAATTTTGTTCAATAACAGAAGTGTCATTGAGCATAATTGCATTGAGCAAATCATTCAACTCATCAAGGTATTCCATAACCGATCGATATTCAACAATATCGATCATCCTATTCTCATATAGAAGTGGGATCAGATATCCTCTGTTTTCTTCCAAAACCTCTTTATTCGCTGGATGAGTTGAAAGCACAAACAGTCCATAGTCGTTTTCCTCCCAGTTT
This sequence comes from Chitinispirillales bacterium ANBcel5, assembly GCA_029688955.1. NCBI lineage: Bacteria > Pseudomonadati > Fibrobacterota > Chitinispirillia > Chitinispirillales > Chitinispirillaceae > Cellulosispirillum > Cellulosispirillum alkaliphilum. The sequence continues at coordinate 21,121 of JARUKZ010000045.1, forward strand.
TTGAAGGTTTTCAAATCAGCACTGTGACCTGAGTCTAAAAGAGTTGCTATTATGAGTATATGCAGCTCATCTCCTATCAGATTTGGATGATTGATCAATCTATTTTTTGTTCCATCACCATCTTTATAAAACTCCGGTGGGCTGTAACCTGATTTCAACAGCTGAAGAAACTGTGCGTACTTCTTCCTATTAAGCGTCTCAAACATCACCTCTTCGGAAAGGCCCAGATCAAACAGGTGAGAAATGGTATCGTGGTAATGTTGATTGAGCGTTTCATCGTCTCTGTCTAAAAGGGCGACAAAAAGCTCATCTCGTTCATGAGAAGTAAGTGTATCAAGCCCTAAAGAGAGCGACACTTTTTGAGAATGAGTTGGGGAACAGGAATAGAGGGCTGCGTAGATAAGAAGTATTACAATCAGTTTAAAGAGTAGTATTCGATGTTTCATTAGTATCCCTGGGATAACTTACTACAAAATAGCTTCAAATGGTGCTAAGAACCCCTTTTATAGTAATCAGAATGAATATAGTAAGTTTATTGGCTCATAAAATAGTTTAGAACATACTTGTACGCATGAACTTCTAACGGCGAAGCCAGAAATGAAGCCAGTTAAACTGTTTAAAAAAAAGATGGTTTTTACAGTAGTTACAAAGATCAGCAGATAGCTCAAATAAACGGAGCTCTTCCAGGGAAGGCAGGATAAGGGGTGGAGGAAAATTGCTTAAACATCTATTGCATCAGTTGAGCTGCCCTAAAATGTGCTCAATATCTTCACCTCTGCATAACTCTGTTCCGGGAGTCATAACCGTTGCAGCTCCAGCTGCAATACCATACTTGATCGCATTTTCGATGTTATAACCTTCGCTTAAGCCATAAACAATACCTGCTGTCATACTATCTCCAGCTCCAACTCTGCTCACCACCTCTACCTTCGGTGATTGCGATCTGATATGTGTGTCTTTATTTACCAACAGAGCTCCATCGGCACCCAACGACAAAACCACATTCTCAATCATTCCCTTATCAACTAAAGACTTTGCTGCCAGAAGTTGCTCCTCTTCTCTATAAATGTTCCTGCCATAAATTTCTGTAAGTTCTTTTAAATTGGGTTTAAGCAGAAAAACATTCGATTCCACTACCTTTTTTAGCGGTGCTCCTGAAGTATCCACAATACAGCGTACACCTTTTTGAGAAACACTCTGCACAATCTCAAAATAAAAGTCTTCGGGCATCTTTGGCGGGAGACTTCCGCTTAGCACAAGATAATCCCCTTGTTCGACATAATTTACTATGGTAGTAAATGTTTGCTCTATTTCATCATCAGACATATCGGGACCGGGCAAATTGAAACGCAGCATATTTCCCGTAGCTCTCTCTTTTACCATGTAATCTTCTCTGGTCAAACCAGCAATATCCATGGGTAAGTATCGTATATTCTCCTCTTTGAGCATTCTTGAGATCATCTGCCCCAATTCCCCTCCGCGGGTAAACAGTGCATGAGAAACCTTCCCTAAACGGCTCAGTACTCGCGATACATTGATTCCACCTCCGCCAGGATGACGTACCGGTATTGTGCTTCTAAGCTTACGCTCGGGAACAATTTGTTCAATCTCAAAATGTACATCGACTGTGGGGTTAACAGTTACTGTTACTACTCGACTCATCACTTGTCCTTTTATTATTTGAGATAAACCTTTTTATGCAAAGTGAAAAAGCAACAAGCAGGCCAAATAATTTGATTGCAGGTACTTTTTTTGCAGTACGTACTCTTAAAAAAACACCATTGGGCTTAAAATAGATGGATACAAACAGATCATACCTAACATCCCGACCTCACCCCTGGCATGGTGTTGAAAATGGGGAGCATGCACCAAAAATCGTAAACGCATTCATAGAAATGACCCCCTTTGATCATGTGAAATTGGAAATCAATAAAGAAAATGGCTACCTTTTTATCGATCGCCCCCAACTGATGTCTTCTCTCCCACCAACGCCGTATGGAATCATTCCACGAACACTATGTGCTAAAGAAGTCGCCAAGCTTATGGATGGAGCAAATAAGGGTGATATGGACCCGCTCGATATTTGTATCTTCAGCGAACGTGCTATTCCAAGAGGCGATGTTTTCCTCAAAGCTAAAGTCATAGGAGGAATACCAATGTTGGATAAGGGTTTGGCTGATGATAAGATCATTGCTGTTTTGGAGAATGATCCTCTTTGGGGAGATGTTGAAGATATTAAAGAACTTCCCGGTAAACTGATCAAACGTCAAACACACTATTTCACCACCTATAAAACCATACCCGGTGAAAAAACTACCGTAAGTGTAGGTAACCCTTATGGAGCAGACCATGCCAGAAGCGTAATCAGAGCGGCTATTGTTGATTACTATAACTTTTTTGGTTTAAAAAGATAAAACGGATGCTCCCCTTCTTTTGCTCAGAATTCAGCGTGGATAGTGGATACACCCACTGGCAGGACATTGTTTTCTCTGTAGCTAAAAAAAGCATCGGTGGAGATACTCACAGTTTCTGGCAACCACAGCTAGCCGCCGCAGCAAGCTCCCCAACAATTTTCTCCACTATCTTCTGGCAATGCACTTTAAACCGGACTAAACCAGGTAGCACCCCAAAGCGATGTCACAATTATCACCAAAGCCAGTCCCCATACATAGAAGGAGAAAAATTTTAGACGCGCCTTGTAGAGTAATTGCAGAACAAGATAGAGCGCAGCGATTCCAACGAGTGCAGAAACTACAAATCCCACAATCATAGCAATGATACTAATCTCCTGCAATCCACCAGCCGTAGCGACCTCAATTCCCTGAATTAGAGTTGCGCCAAGAATAGTGGGAATCGCAATGAAAAAGCTATACTCTGCAGCCCAACGTCGCTTCAATCCGGCAAACAATCCAAAGGCTATGGTGGTGCCGCTACGACTAAGTCCCGGCATAAGCGCCAAACCCTGTCCGATTCCAACCGCCAAAGCAACCTTAGAATTTAGCAGCCTTAAACCAAGAGGCCTGCTGGGTAAGACATCAGTCCAGTAGAGTAAAATTCCTGTTGTTATCAATGTCGCTGAAATCATTAGTGGATTGGCAAATATCCTCTCAAACATCGCTTTTGCAGGAAAACCAACAAGGCCTGTTACAAACACTGAAAGCAGCCCAAAGAGTGCCAGGCGTACATAAAGTTTGCCCACCGAGTCCTTACCCCCACGTAACCGATCGTTAAAACCGGCCCAGGATTTTTTTAGAAACGTTCCAAGACTTTTCTTGAATACAACTACAATTGAGACCAATGTTCCCACATGGACCACCAGGTCAAATAAAATCATCTCAGGGGAATCTGGCGGTGGGAGCTCCGACCCCGTTGCTATAAACAAATGCTGAGTCAGCGCAAGGTGGCTTGTGGAGCTGACCGGGAAAAACATGAATATACCTTGCACTATACCAAGAACAACAGCTTCAAAAAAACTCACATGGTTCTCCTGCCATAATTAATAAATACCAGCTTAATCAGCTCACGATGAATTTACCCTACATAGTTTGTAAGGAATGGAAGTATGAAAATACTATCTAAAGCAAGGAAAATACCAGTTTCAGGCACAAAAAACCGTGCGCTTTATTTCTTTTCATCCTCTTTATATCCCAAGCACCATACTGCTTGACTTTTCTTTTCAGGCTCAAACTAATCTGTCATTTTTAAACTTCTTTTCTCTTTACAATTGATTTACATGTAATCTTGCAATGTGGCCACAATTGCCCACGGAATTATGTTTGGAAACTCCTTTGTTGATCCATAATCCCCTTTTTGTTGTTATATTACTTTCAGATACAGTGAAACTTTTATTTAATAAAACATTAATATCTCACCAACGGAGGCTCACTATGAAATTCAGGCTCTACAAGCTACTAAGTTTTTTGATTATCATGGTTTCATTTTCCTATGGCGAACCTGATTTCTCACTTGTCGGTTTTGCATCAATGAACGGTGGCACAACAGGCGGTGCCGGGGGTGATGTTTTCTATGCAAGTGAATACGCAGCGGCAGGATACGATAATCCAGGAGAATATGTCTACCAGCTACTGAGAAGTTACCGAGATGGTAATTATTCAGGAGAAGGTGAAGCAAGAATTATCATATATATAGATGTAACTATTCATGAAGATAATTTTGGCAGAAGTAAGATGAACCTTAAAGATATGTCCAATGTTTCTATCATTGGGGTTGAAGACAAAGGAATATTTACAGGAGTCGGTTGGACTGTAAGCCGCGCTAACAACGTGATATTTCGCAACCTTACCATCCATCACGTATCTCAAGGTGAAGGAACTGGAATTGAACTAACCAATAACAGCCATAACATTTGGATTGATAGAAACACTTTTTTCAGCGAAGGCCCCGATACGTTCGATGACAAGGACTACTACGATGGCCTTGTGGATATTAAAAGAGGTGTTGAATATGTCACTGTTTCGTGGAATATTTTCCAAAACAGCTGGAAAGCTTCTCTTCTTGGACACAATGACAATGCTTCTCTAGCACCAGATAAAATCACCTATCATCATAATATATACAGAAACATAAACTCAAGAACACCTCTTATCAGATTTGCCACCGTGCACACATTTAATAATTACTTTAAAGATATTGAATCATCAGCCATAAATTGCAGAATGGGAGCACAGGTTAAGATAGAAAACAATTACTTTGATAATGTAGGCTCCGGAACCGAGGATGGACACGCTGGGTATATACAGGGGCCGGTGGGGCACTGGTATGGCAGCAGTGAGCAGGGTTACTGGGACGTTACAGGAAACATCGTCGTTAATTCTCCCACCGATCATATGGAATCAAATACATCTGTGGATATTCCATACCACTATTCTCATGTGCTTCATGATGCTGCGGATATTCCTGAACTCCTCCTGCAATGGGCAGGTGCACCCGGGTCCTTACCCGACTCAAACGACCCTGTCGATCCAGTGGACCCTGTCGATCCGGGTACTGAGCACTTCATTCTTTCTTTACATACTGAAGGAAATGGATTTCTAGAGAAAAGTCCGAATCAGGAAGATTTCCCTTCCGAAACTGTTGTTGAAATCACAGCATCAGCTTTAAGCAACTGGGAATTTTATGAGTGGAGCGGAGATTTAGATGGAAACGTTAATCCCGTATCGGTAACAATGGACAGCGATAAGAATATCACTGCAGTTTTTGTCTACACTGGTGAAGGTGATAATCCTGAGCCAGACTTCTCACTTCAGGGATTTGCCGGTGTTGGCTTTGAAGTAACCGGTGGTGAAGGTGGTGAAGTGGTAACTGTCTCAACAGCTGAGGAGTTGATAGATTATATGTTCAGACAGGAACCCTATGTAATTCTTATCGATGGTGAGATTGAATTACCCGAAAACCCAAACAGTCCTCATGGAAAAGCATCAGACAGAATGCATGAAATAGCTCCCAATAAAACACTTTTCGGTCTGGAGGGAGCCCACATAACAAGAGGCGGATTCAATATCAGGGGTACACGAAACAATGGTGAAGCTGCAACATCAGAGCCACTGATAGCAGATTTATTTGACTTTGATCCAAACGGCGAAATAACTCCAAACAATATCATTATACGGAATATCACATTTTCTGATGCAGTTGATGATGCAATCAATATCGAAGAGGGTGCAAGTCATATCTGGATAGATCATAACCTCTTTATAAACGCAGCAGATGGAGCCATCGATATAAAAAGGGAAGCAAGCTATATTACCATTTCGTGGAATGAGTTTCGGGATAACGATAAGACATCTCTTGTGGGCCATGCTGATAACCATACTTATGACCGAGGTTTTATGAAGGTTACCTATCACCATAATCTATGGACCAACAACAACCAAAGACAACCGAGGGTACGGTTTGGCGATGTCCATGTATTTAACAATTACTATTATACCGAAAAGAGAGATTACATCTGGGGTGTCGGTGTAGAGGCATCGATAATTAGTGAAAACAATCACATTGAGCGGGCGCATAGAATAGCAAGAATTTACGGAGGTGAAGAGATTAGTGACATAGGGTCAATTTTTCCGGGAGAAGATGATATGGATCATCCGTGGGAGGATGGTTTTACTGCGTTTTCACGAGACCAGATGCGCTGGAATCCTATTAGCTTAGAGGGGTATCGATACACACTCAATGCTGTTGAACATGTTGAATACCTTGTAAATAATTATGCAGGAGTGGGGGTTATAAGCTATGAAGATATTCCTACTAGTATTGTAAGAAGCAGCAATGTAACAAACGAGTTTGATGTAGTAAGAATATCTCAGAATCCGTTTTACAGGTTAACTGAGGTAACTTTCAGTTTAAGTGAAGGTAGCACTGTAGGTATCGAGCTACTTGATATCAGAGGACGGGTTTTGGAGTCCTTTACCGGAAGTAAGCCCGTAGGTGTTCACACACACATGTTTGATGTTTCGAGACTTTCTTCAGGTCTGTACTTAGTGAGATTGAGAGCAGGGAAAAACAAACAGGTAAAAAGCTTTAACATTTACCGTTAAGAGATAATTACAATAGTTTGATTCTTCAAAAAGAGAAGCAGTGATAAAATCTGCTTCTCTTTTTTTTTAGGTACTGTATGTCTTAGAATAAAGTTCATACGATCTGCAATTGACACTGTGCTCCCTATTATTCAAAAACGGGGAGAGTGTAAGAGTATAAGTGTATGGGTAGTGGAGTAATAACCGTCAGTGTTTTCAGTTACTTTTGCATCTTTAAGGGTTAAAGTATTTGGGGTGATGGGTTTGGGGCGGGGACGGACTGCTTTATTGTGTTTGTTTTTGGCCTTTTTTGCGATCTTTAGGGGACGGACTGCCCATTCTTGTGATTCCCAAATCTGAGATTCCTTTTTCATATTCATAAATAACCATGGAAGAGAATAAACTCTAATCAGAAAAATTTACAGTGATTTGAGGGCTTATAATGGCATGCAATAAACGAATGGAGAACCCTTAACATACTGGCATCATTTCTGCTATTGCTTTTTTTACCCGCACTATTAAAACCCTTAAACGAAAAAAGGATAGCTCATGCCACGCACCCGACGTATCGAAGAAGCTGGCTCTTTTTATCACATCATGGCACACTCGATAGAAGGTAAAGACATGTTCCTGGATGATGATGACAGGTATGAATTTCTTTCAAGACTTGAAAAGGGGTTAAATAAAACTGGCTTTGAGTGCTATACCTGGACTCTAATGGATAATCATTACCATATGCTTATCAGAACAAATCACCTAAGACTGGAAAAGCTGATGAGAGGATTAAATGGCGGGTATGCACAGTACTACAATCATAAGTATAATAGGACGGGGTATCTGTTTCAAAACAGGTTCAAATCAGCTCTATGTCAGGATCAGGACTACACAGCTCAGCTAGTAAAGTATATTAATTTGAATCCTCTTAGGGCCGGAAAAGTAAAGTCTCTTGAGCAGCTTAAAGCTTATACCTGGTGTGGGCATGGGTATTTGTTAGGCAAAAACTGCGCTCTGGGTAAAAATTTTCAAAGTCGGAAGGATTGCTTACGCCGCTTTGGGAAGGAAGAGATAGAAGCGGTTGAGAATTATCTCAAGTTTTTGGAAGAAAACTACGTGGAAGAAAGCCCGCAAGAGGCAGGTAGTCTTTCTGAGACTGAAAAAAAAGAAATAGTTAAATCGTGCAAAGGATGGCCTGCGGTTATAGGAAAAACTGAATTTGTAAGTAAAACAATGGAAAAGTATTGGAGTAATATGAACGGAAAGTATCGCAGAGGTGATTACCTCTTTATTCTGGAAAAAACCGCCCAATGGGTTTGCAGAAAGCACAATATAGAATTACATGAGTTATTCAAACGAGGTTGGAAGAACAACAGGTCGGAAGCAAGAATTCTTTTTTGTAATCACCTCTATAAAAAAGAACTGATTCCAATTTCTGTCATAGCTCAGTACCTTAAGATCACAATCAGTCCGGTAGTAAAAATGATAAATGCTGGTGAAACTTATTACAAAACTGGGAACCAACTGAACAAAGATGATCCTTTACATTGAACTTAAATGTGGTTCAACAATTTCTATGCGTCGAATTTGTTAGCTTCTATACCCTCAACGTAACCTGAAATAAGTACATAATTAAGAGCCAAAATTTATTTCGGTTGTTGATTTCCATTTAGGTATTTTGCCTAATTACAAATTCTTTCTACACCCATCCACTCATCAAAAAATGAACTACCAGGTCATCCTAAAAGATTATAGATCCTGATTGTTTGAATAATCGTACTTTTTTTGCATTTGGTGAGCATATAGCTGGCAGCAGTCCGTCCCTTGAAACCTCCTGTCACCTCATGGTCCGTCCCCTAAAACCCATCCTGCGTTGCATAAAAAAATTAGCACTCCGTCCCCCCACACTCCACAGCCCCCCCCCTTCTCTCTATCCCATTAATAGTGTGTTCTATACCTGACATTTTTTGTATATTCACCATATGTACTGCTTTATTGTAATAAAAAGGTGATTATGTTATGGGTGATTCAACAAAAGACATACTAATTCGTTCTGTTACTATCGACGATTTGGCCCCCATTTTTCATTTGGGTGAAAAGGTTTTCACATCACAGGATTATTCAAACCTCTACAGAACCTGGGATGAATATGAAGTTACAGCCCTGTTTAACAGCGAAGCCGAATATATGCTTGTTGCTCAATCTCAGGAAAATGTGGTAGGGTTTGCCATGGGTACTGTCATAAAAAAGGCACGCTCTGCCTGGAGCTACGGACATCTTCTGTGGTTGGGCGTTGATCCCCAATGCGGCCGCAGCGGTGTTGGGGGTAAGTTATTTGAACGGTTTAAGGAAATTATGGCTGAAGCTGGTGTCCGGATGCTAATCATAGACACTCAGGCCGATAACAAACCTGCAATCAACTTTTTTAGCCGTCTGGGTTTTGAAAACCCAACCGATCATGTTTATATGACCCTCAATCTTACCAGCGATGACTAATAAAAAACGAGGAACAAAAATGTACCAGCATGGAATATCAATACAACAAAAACGCCTGATGGATCTATTTCGGGATATGGTAAACATTTACAGCCCTTCGGGAAAAGAGGAAGACTTAACAACCTTTCTGTGGGAGTATATAGCTTCTAAAGGGCTGGCGATAAAAAAACAACCAGTGGATGAGAGCAGATGTAACTTATTGATCTCTTCGGGCAGAGCAACTCCAGACACGCTGTTTCTTGGCCATATAGACACAATAGCAGCTCCCGACATTGAAAACTTTGAATACAATGAACGTGGAGGGGTTTGTTTTGGTCTGGGAAGTGCAGATATGAAAGGTGGATGCGCAGCGCTTATAGAGGCGTTTCTTACTGCCGCGATGGGTAATTTTTTGCCCGATAATGTTATGCTTGCTTTGGTTGTAGGGGAAGAGGAAAACGGTGATGGAACAAGTGTGCTGCTGGATGAGTACAGTTTTAAAAGAGCACTTGTGGCTGAGCCTACAGATTTAACCCCCTGTCTGGACCATTACGGTTACATTGAAATGAATTTGCGCACATTTGGGGAACGACGCCATGCTGCTCTTTCAGATCACCAATTCAATGCTATACGGGCAATGCTCCGTTTTCTGTTAAACCTTGAAGAATATGTTGAAAGTAGTAAACCTCACGCAGCTTTAAATATTCGGGACCTTCACAGCTCAGAATCAGGTTTTGCTGTTCCGGACAGCTGTGCGGTAAGCATCGATTTTCATATTCCACCTGACTATAGTACCAGATCATACATGGATTCACTTCTGCCTTTTATAGAATCCAGAATGAATCAGAGCGACGCTTCCCGCCATGAGCTGGAGTTCCCTACTTTAAGTAATGGTTTTAGGGTAGGTGAAGACGAATCACTTTCTGTTCAGTTGAAAGATATTTACAACGGATCGGGGCTAAAATGGAATCCCGGTGCTTTTAAAAGTCATTCTGATGCTAATTTACTTTTTGAATGTGACTGCAAACCTATTATCCTTGGCCCTGGACAACTTGCAAAGGCTCACACTATCGATGAATCGGTTACTGCTGCACAGGTAATAGACGCAGCAGAAATATTTACCCGTCTGCTCTTTCACCAAAGCAGCTCTTAAGTAGGGTTTTTGCCAGTAAGGTTTAAAATAGTTGTAGGCTGTTTTTTTCTGATCTTGGTTGTTTTTTACAGTACAGAGAAGGCTTTTTTTAGCGTGGTGCCTTTTTAAATATCTGCAATTTATATCTTTGTAACTCGATTCACTCCAATTCTTAAGCACATAGATGGTGTATTTCTTTAAAATACTAAAGGATTCTATGTTTCATAATCGATGTTTAATTTCACTGGAATTTTTTTGATTATTGACACAGATGCCATCGATATTTGTGGTCATTCGCCTAAACATTCATCATTCAGACATTTTTTTTTGTATCTTAAATTTAAAAGTGTTATTTCTGGCAGGGATACTAAAAAGCTACAACTTTTAATATAGATCCAATGTGTTGATTCAAATACACGTTCTGAATGAAAATTTATTTCTTGATTAGGAGTGGGTAAAATGAAGCATTTCTATTTAAAATGGAGTCTTATTTGTTTAATCGCTTCAATGTGGGGATTTTTCACACCAAATGAAGCTTTTACTATTAACGGTAGACAAGTTCTCGATGCAAATGGAAATGAGTTTGTGATGCGGGGAATCAATTACCCACACACATGGTTTGAACACCAGCTAAGTTCTCAAATTCCTGCTATTAAAGCGACTGGTGCTAATTCTGTAAGAGTTGTATTAAGCAATGGAGCCCATAGTGGAAACTGGGGAAGAAACAGTGCTTCTGATGTAGAAAATGTTATCAACATCTGCCTAGAAAACAAGTTGGTACCCATTCTCGAAGTTCATGATTGTACAGGTTATGGAGATGAATATGCACCACAAGCAGCTCACATAAGTACTGCTGTGGATTATTGGATAGAAATTAAAGATGTATTACTGGGCAGAGAAGATGAAGTGATAATCAACATTGCTAATGAACCGATCGGTAATGTTGACAATCCTGCACAGGTTTGGAAAGACGACCACATCACTGCTATACAAAGACTTCGTGACGAAGGTTTTAGACACTTGTTAATGGTTGATGCACCGAACTGGGGTCAGGACTGGAGCAATGCAATGCGTGATGGCACTACCGCACAGGAGGTTTTTGATGCAGATCCCCAACGAAACATAATTTTTAGCGTACATATGTACGAGGTTTATGCTCAGGCAAATAGAGTAAACCAGTATTTTGATGCCTTTGTCAGTAAAGACCTGCCTTTGGTAGTAGGCGAGTTTGCTGATACTCACAAAAGAAATGATGTAGCCTGGCAAGCTATTTTGGATGGTTGTGAACAGCATGGTTTTGGCTATATTGGTTGGTCATGGATGGGCAATACACCAGGAGCACCCGATTATTTGGATGATCTTGACATGGTACAGGGGTGGAATGACCATACCCTTACACCCTGGGGTGAAAACTTGATCAATGGAAGAAATGGTATTGCCGAAACATCTGTGGAGGCCTCGATTTTTTCAGACGATGAGGATACAGACCGCCCCCCGATAGTATCTGTCATTTCACCTGACAATAACTCAACCTTTACCCCACCTGCTACCATAATTCTTACTGCAACCGCTAATGCTTTCAATGCCGATATAAGCCGGGTAGAATTCTTTAGAGGTGATACCAAACTGGGAGAAGCGACATCTGCCCCGTATTCATATGAATGGAGTGAAGTAGATACAGGTACGCATCTGATAACAGCCAGAGCAACTGACAGTAAAGATCAGACAACAGCATCAACACCTGTAACGATAATAGTAGGTGATGATGAGGATGAAGGTATACCGGGCGATAACGAACTGCTTATTAATGGCGATTTCTCTGCGAGTGGATACCCCTGGGTCCTTAACACTCATGATGGTGCTGCTGATGGTGAGCCTGTAGAAGGTGTTTATACCATTCAAATTACAGATCCCGGTGAAGAACCCTGGAATGTTCAATTTATCCAGTCAGGACTCACCATTGAAGAGGGGGCTCACTATGTTCTCTCGTTTAATGCCAGTGCAGAGTCAGAAAGAACACTTAGTATAAATGTTGCAATGAATGATGAGCCGTATACATCGTTTATGAATGGTGGTCACACTATCTCACTTACTACATCAATGACACCATTTGAGTTTGAATTCACCATGGAGGAGCCTACATATACTGATGCAAGAGTGGAGTTTAATGCAGGAGAGGTATCGGATGCAACGGTGTACATAAGTAATGCAAGCCTCAAAAAAGTCTCTTCGCCAACTTCTGTTTCTCTAACTCCAAACTTCAGAGAGGACAATTTAAATATCACAACGCAGGTATGCGCTTCTTCAGTACTTATTTCTTTCGATGCGATTGCGGTTAATAACACGAAGCTAAGTATCTATGATCTCAAAGGTAGTCTAATCAGTACAACAATTATTACTCCCGACAGAAACGGAAGATTTGAGTATAGAATGAACCGTTCTGATATCTCAAATGGACACTATCTTCTACGGGTTTCAAATGGTAAACACGTTCACCGGTCAGTATTAAACCTGGTACGATAATAAAGTGAGATGTGAGATTGAATTAATTCTTTAATCTCACAAATTTTCCATTTACACTTATATGGCACGAATAGGAATAAAGACATCTGTAATATTCTCATCTTTTTTAATCAAATCAACCCTTCCCTATTCTTACGCCTCAGGACTGCAAACTTTTCTGCATGTCTCTTTTTACATCCTTCAGGGACATTAATCAATGCTCTTTACCAGAAACACATCTTCTCCTGCCACATTGAATCCATTTTTAACATAAAAGCTGTATTTTCAGGGAAAGTTTTTCGAACTATTATTTTTTTCTAATTAGTGTTATACTGCTAAAAATAAACACAGTCCGTCCCTTAAAAACACAGTCCGTCCCTTAAAAACACAGTCCGT
>JARUKZ010000046.1 GCA_029688955.1 Chitinispirillales bacterium ANBcel5
AGGACAATCTTCGACGCACCTCAGGACAATCTTCGACGCACCTCAGGACAATCTTCGACGCACGCTCAGGACAATCTTCGACGCACGCTCAGGAGAACCTTCGACTCACGCTCAGGACATGTTCGAGGAACCGCTTAAGTGCATTGTCCATAATACCCAGCTGAAGTGTGGATACATTCCTACATTCCAAATTTCCCGTTCCTCCCGCGATTAAGGCCGAAGGGTCCCCCCAAACGGGTCTTTTCACGCTTTCACCATTGACGCCCGGGGGTGACCCAATCAATCGCCTTTAGCCCCATAAAAATCTCATTTTTTCAAATGAACGTTCATTGTTCATTATTAGACCTCATTTATTATAGGGTAAGAGAGACCCTATGCTAAGGCGGTGACGGGCAAACGGCTTCCTTTACAAAAAATCCGGGACAATTACCAACCGCCCCGGGCAAATTACGAAACGACAGTTATAACTATTCTATCTCACCATCACACTCCTGAGCATCACCGGAGCGCTTCTGTGCTCAAGACTTAAGACATACATACCGGATGCAAGTGCTCGGGGCATCGAAATAACGGTATTGCGTACCCCACTGGCAACAGTAGTGGAAAACACCTTTCTCCCCTTTACATCGTAGATAGCAAACGGCGTGGCTTCATCCAGCGCTCTGCCAAGGTCAAGGGAAATGTGGGTAGATGAAATGTTTCTAACTTTCATTGATGCCTGCTGCCTGACTGAAGCAACACTGCTTCTGTTTACCGACACCGGCGGGTTTTCGATGTTATCGGTAAGGGAGGTCACCGCGATCACATACCAGGCATTATGGGGAAGCCACTGCTCAATCCATCTCCAGCTGCGCCAACCCTGTTCAAAATCGGAAGGCACTCTCCACTCTAAATCGTAGGGATTGCTGGCTTCGTAAAAATCTTCATCGACTTCTGAGATGGTACCCCTCTTTGCTGTTATACCATTACATATACCACCCTTCACATTTTCTATAGACCATGTTCCCGGATATCTGGGATAGTTATCGGTATCTTCTCCATAACCATACATCATACATAACTGAAAAGGATTATTTCCCAAAATCCAATTAAGCTGATTAACGGACATTTCATAAAAGTGTTCTCTCCACAACTCACCGCTGGGATCTGCAAAAATAGAACCCATTGCCATAGCAGCACTCATGGATGAGAGACGTGCGTTCTGCCCCTGCCACCAGTAGCCGGTCTCATTCTCGTGTGCTATAAAAAAGTATGGCTGAGGAGATTCAGGATCAAACTGATCATCCCCGCGTTCACCAAAAACCTGAAAGGAATAGATGGAGTAACCACCCCATTCAAGTATTCGCTCTATGCCCTGCATTCTAACATACCTGGCTTCAACCGGCTCAAAACTCAGTTGTTCCCTGCCACCGTTTCCATCTGTTACTTCAACGATATCACTAAAAGTCTCCTCATCTGTTGACACCTGTATCTTATAGTGAGCAGCATATGCGTCTTCCCAGAAGATAACGACACTGTCGATTTCATAAACATCACCCAGATCAACCTGAAACCATTCATCATCGTTGAATTCACTTCCCCAACGATTGCCATGTCCGGAAGTATCACCATCCAGCGCTTTATCTGGTGTAAAATAGGAATTTTCTTCAACGCTTGACGCGGTAGCTGTTTTCCCTCTGGCAAGATCACCGTTTGCGGGCCCGGCAGCGATTCCGGTTTCGGGATTTCTGTACAGCTTGGCATATCCAAAGGGATTATGAACAGAAGCACTAATTTCTTTATACCAAAGAAGATTTCTTTTCACAGCATCACGAATGGTTTCTATATCAGAAGGACTGGTAACTTCAGCATACCGTACCAGAGAGATGGGAACAAGCCCTTCTTCGGCGGCATGGTAAAAGGGGCGCTGGCGTGCATCATCACTGAAAAACCACCCCTGCTGAGTTTGCCGGTCCAGCAACGAAGCAGCATACTGGGCAGCATCCGCTCTGTACTGCTCTTCAGCGGTGGCGTTATAAAGCTCTGTTGCAGCAAGCAGCGCACAGTAATCATCGAGGATATTCCAGGTCCCATCATTAAGATATTCGGTAGGGTTGTCCTTGAGGTGCTGATATGCCCTGATTGCACCATCAAGGTAAGCAGTTGCACTGCTGTCACCTGATATTCCATTAGCGGCAGTTCTTGCCAGAGCAGCTATAGACAAACCACCTCCCTGACGCATTCCACACTCATAGCCATCGGAGCGTTCACCTTGAGGACCACTCCATTCGGTGATTTCCCATTCCGAAGTACCACCATATGAGCCTCCCCAGTTATCAAAGGCCGACATATAAAAGAAACCCTCGGGGGAGAGTGATCTGAGCAGATAATCTGCACCCCAGGCAGCCTCTTCAATACCCTCCTGTCCGAAATGATCTTCATACAGCTCGAGGGCATGAAGAATCGACCAAACCACCATGGGTATCTGCTGGGGATTGAAATAGTTTGAAAAGGAGAGGTGGGACAGATGCTTTCCCGGATCTCCTGATGCATCAAACCATCCCCCGTAAAGATCATGTGTCTGCCCCTCTGAACCATGGATATGTATATCCCTCATTGCTTCATCGGTACAGCGGTATGCATTAAAAAAAGTTACCAGAGCATCGTAAGAAGTTTCGGTGAAAAGCAACCGTTCACCGACCTTGAATTCGGGAGACTCCACCTCGCCTACTCTGAGCCTGAAAGTCCCCTCCTGCTCAAAAGCGGTGAAATCGATTCCGGTGAAAATTCTTCCACCACGCCACTGAAGCACTCTGTCGCCCTGTTCAAGAGGCATCGAATCCACCACACTCCCACTTTGATCCACTACAAAAGCCATCGTCTCTGCAAGCTGCGCCGCAGACTGCACTACCGCACGCTTTGGCCCTGCAAGCTCATAGCCAACCTGATTTACATGAACCTCAGTTTCGGCAAAAACAAACATGGAAGCAAACAAGAGAATAGCTGCCATTTTCTTAAACAAAGCATCCCCAATTATCACCGGCTATCTCCTTATAGTATGAAAGTTAAACTGATCGAGCAATAAAGCTTATAAGTCACAGGTTATATATAGTAGGTTTTATACGACAAATGGTTTGAGGTACTTGAGAAAACTGAGGCAGCAGAGAAATATTCTGCTACCAGTAGTAGCGGGAATGCTTATCGGTAATACGTTTGTGAGCGATTGCTTTGTTATAAGCCTCTACATATTTGTTTGCACTTTTTTCCCAGGAAAAATCCATGCTCATAGCCATTTTTTTCATCTTTTTTATATGAGCAGGTCTGTCGTAATAGGTAGCCACTGCCAGCCCAACGGTATAGTAAAGCGCCCATGCGTTGGGTTCACTAAACTTAAAGCCTGTTCCTTCACCGGTAGCCTCATTGTACTGCAGCACCGTATCTTCGAGCCCCCCCGTGGCACGCACCACCGGAAGCGTCCCGTAGCGCATCGAATACATCTGGTTAAGTCCACATGGCTCAAAGAGAGATGGCATAAGGAAGAAATCACACCCGGCCTCAATCAGGTGAGCCCGTTGAGCATCAAATCCTATATAGGAGCCGGCCCTGCCACTGTAACGGACAGGAAGATTTCCAAAATACTCCTGAAGCCCACTTTCACCGCTTCCCAGTATCACAAACTGCACATGCATATCATTTAAAATTCCCTCAATTGCTTCGGCAATAAGATTAAACCCCTTCTGATCAACAAATCGCCCTATCGCACCAATCAGAGCCACATTTTCATCCACGTTCAGGTCGAAACTCTTCTGCAGGTGAGCTTTGCAGTCCCTTTTTCCCTTCATATTTTTGGAGCTGAAGTGAGCCGGAAGATTGGGGTCTTTTGATGGGTCCCAGGTCTCGTAATCGATGCCATTTAAAATGCCCATGAGATTTTCACCCTTATTGGAGAGATAGGGGGCAAGGCCAAAGCCACCGTGAGCAGAGGTGATCTCTTTTGAGAAGGTAGGGCTCACCGCCGTTACCACATCTGCGAAATGGATTCCACCCTTGAGAAAATTTACCTGCCCATAGGTCTCCAGTGCTTCAGGGTTAAAATTCTGCCAGCCAAGTCCAATGTAGTCATAATGCTCTTTAGAATAAATCCCCTGATAGGCGACATTATGAATAGTAAGCAGCGAAGCAGCACCACCAAGTACAGGGTCATTCCAGTGCCACACTTTCAGATACGCCGGCGCAAGCGCGGTCTGCCAGTCATTGGCATGAACGATATCGGGCTTAAACCCTATATCCTTACAAAGCTGAAGAGCAGCACGGGTAAAAAAGGCGAAGCGTCGGGGGTTATCATCATAATCATTCATTGCATTATCGTGATACAACCCCTCCCGATCAAAGTAGTGTGTGTGTTCAATCATATAAACCGGTACATCAGCGGGTGACTTTGTCTCAAAAACAGCGCACCACTCCTCCATGTTGCCCATCCAAACACCCATACTTTCAAGTCGCACAGATGCAGCACTTTTTTCTATGTCTATAGAGCCATACCTTGGAATCACCACCCGCACATCATGACCAAACTTTTTTAAGGTCGCCGGCAATGATGAAACAACGTCCCCCAAACCACCTACTTTGGCGTACGGGTACATCTCTGAAGAAACAATTAAAATATTTAGCTTTCCATGCATTCTTTTTGCCCTTTGCTCAAACTATTTTTATCTGCATGATATATTCAGATGCTCTCAGCATACCCCTAACCAGGGTTACATTACTTTTGCTAAGCAGCTTGCTGATTTTCAGCACCTCAGGCTGCTCATCGAAAATGTTTCTCACAAACAGCCTCGAAAACCCTTCAACAGTGCCCTCCGGCAAGAGAGTGAAAGAAGCATTTATTACCACCGTTAAAGACCCGTCTTTATGGATAGGTACAGCAGCCGCAGTTACTCTCGCTGCTACCAGAACTGACAAAAGCATCTCCAAATGGGCCTCAGAAAACACACTGGTATTCGGTTCAAGAGAGCGGGCAGAACAGGTCAGTGGTTATTTACGGACTGTGTCCATCGGTACAACAACATTTCTTTATAGCTTAAAATACATGCCCCCGGGTGGTAACTACCGCGCCCAATCACCTTTAGCAGCCTTTCAGGCCACTCTCTTATCCTCCGGTTTTACCATCGGCACTACCGAATTTCTCAAAAGGAGCCTGAAACTGCAACGCCCCGACTATTCAGATTTTAGGAGTTTCCCCTCAGGACATGTAGCAATTAGCTCACTGTGCAATACCTTATCCATCAATACCGTTGAGAGTCTCTCTTTTCCCCGGTCCTACCGAGTACTGTCTTCAAGCGGATTGACCCTGCTCAGTGCAGCCACTGCCTGGGCTCGCCTGGAATCGGGAAGACACCATCCCACCGACCTTATCACCGGAGCACTACTGGGTAAGTTTTTTGCCAACTTTTTTTACCGATCCTTTATGGGGCCCTATCAACCACTTGACCCCCGTTTTGACATCAGAATCAGCCCCGAGATGCTCCAAATGCGCCTTAGCCTGCAATTTTAGGTACAGATTAAAGGCAGAAGATACTTTTCTTCTGCCTACACTTTTAGAAAACAGGGCTTACTGGTCGCATTCAGACTCTTCAGGGTCTTTGTTCTCCGCGACTTTGAATACCACTGCAGCCAGAGGCGGGAGGGTAATTAAGAGAGAGTGCTGTTGTCCATGCCAGGGCAGATCATCCGTTTTCACCCCACCTGCATTGCCAACGCCACTTCCTCCATACACTTCAGCATCACTGTTAAATATCTCTTCCCAAAATCCCCCCAGAGGTACTCCAACCCTGTAGCCCTCTCTTACCACGGGAGTGAAATTACAGATCACCAACACTCTGCTTTGTGCCTCAGGACCTTTTCTGATAAATCCCAGTATGCTCTGCTCCCAGTCATTACAGTCAATCCACTCAAAGCCTTTTGAATCGAAGTCATAGAAATGAAGTGCCTTATTTTCTTTATAGATTCTGTTTAGATCACTAACCATCTGCTGTACACCGCTGTGGCGCTCCCACTGTGCCAGTTGCCACTCAAGACTTTGATCATGGCCCCATTCATTCCACTGAGCAAACTCACTTCCCATAAAGAGCAGCTTTTTGCCGGGATGATTAAACTGATAACTGAGCAGTATACGCAGATTTGCAAGCTTTTGCCAGTCGTCACCAGGCATTTTATCCACCAGTGACCCCTTGCCATGAACCACCTCATCATGGGAGAGAGGAAGCACATAGTTTTCGGTGAATGCATACAGCATACTGAAAGTCAGTTCGCTGTGATGATACTTTCTGTGTACCGCTTCCTTACTCATGTACTGAAGCGTATCATGCATCCAGCCCATATTCCACTTCATACCAAAGCCCAGTCCCCCAACATAAGTTGGTCGAGAAACCATGGGCCAGGCAGTAGATTCTTCAGCAATAGTCTGAACATCGGGATGGGATTTGTAGATCTCTTCATTGAACCGTTTTAAAAAGGAGATCGCTTCAAGGTTCTCCCTTCCACCAAACTCATTTGGGATCCACTCACCCTCGTTTCTTGAGTAATCGAGGTAAAGCATAGAAGCCACCGCATCAACCCTAAGCCCATCAGCATGAAACTTCTCGATCCAAAACATCGCTGAGCTTAAAAGAAAGGCCTGAACCTCATGCCTTCCGTAGTTGAAGATGTAACTCTTCCAGTCCGGATGAAAGCCCTTTTTGGGGTCTGAGTGCTCATAGATACAGGTACCATCGTAATAAGCCAGCCCATGTTCATCGCCGGGGAAATGTGAGGGAACCCAGTCCAGAATAACCCCAATACCCTCCTGGTGGAGATAGTCGATAAGGTACATAAAATCCTGTGGTGTACCATATCTGCTTGTTGGTGCAAAATATCCGGTGGTCTGATATCCCCATGAACCATAAAAGGGGTGCTCCATTACGGGGAGAAATTCTACATGGGTGAAGCCCAGTTTATTCACATAGTCTGCAAGCTCCGGAGCCATTTCTCGGTATGATAGTGCTCTCTCTACCCCCTTTTCGTCCACTTTTCTCTGCCAGGAGCCGATATGTACTTCATAGATCGATAGAGGAGCATTGAGACTGTTTTTCTCTTTTCTGGTCTGCATCCATTGATGATCATTCCACTCATAGTCCAGATTCCAAATAATAGGAGCTGTTTTAGGCGGCTCTTCCCACATAAAAGCAAAAGGGTCACCTCTGTTAGCAGTATAGCCATTAACGTTACTCTCGAGATGAAACTTGTAGAGGATTCCCTCCTCAAGCCCCGGGATAAACCCCTCCCATATACCAGAACCATCCCATCGTGCAGTGAGGGGATGGGATTTGGAATCCCAACTGTTGAAGTCACCAACAACCGATACATATTTGGCATTTGGAGCCCAGACGGCAAAAAATGTACCCTTTATATTATCGATGGTAGTTACATGTGCTCCCAGTTTCTCAAAGAGCCTGAAATGATTACCTTCTTTAAAAAGGTAGATATCGTAATCGGTCAGAAGCGTCACCCCGCTCTGTACCTTTTCGATTTTCTGTGAGGTTTTTAATGCTTTCATTAACATCTCCCTTCAAGTACATAGAGCTTTTTTCGGCAGTAGTGGTGAACTGACGAACATAATCGTGTCTGTGTTGTGCGCTTTGTCTTTGGAGCAAATTTCGCGCCAAAAGAGCCAGACACCGTCACTTCCTCACCACTAATGCAGCTGTAACCAAAGTAGGACACGTACCAACGATAAGGATCATGCCCCACTACTTTTTCTGTGAACATTTATAGAGTACTGCTATTACCTTGATTAGAAACAATATAGTTCCAGGGAAGGTAGTATGTGCAGTATAGTTTAATATTTAAATAGATAAAAGTCACTACTTTTTAACCTGTCCTTAATTAATATTATAACTTAGGCTTTGTTTTAAGCCTTCATGTTGCCATACCCTCTTTTTGAACCCGGAACATGAACTGTTTACCGGAACTGCTTACTTTGCTTGGACTGATCGGAGGGGTTTGATGCCTTTTAAAACGAGTTTAATTTTTACCTGCCTTTTCATCACTTTATCTATGCTCAGCTCTTGTACAAGGCCAGCAGGTGTTGTAAAAGAGGCACAAAAAGCAGAAGTTACCGGTGATTATCAGAGCGCCTTAGATAACTATGCCACTGCAGCGATAAAGACTTCGGCTACAATCCCTTTTCCCAATGCACGACAGAGCAGTGTTACCCGTGCACCCTCAGAGTGGCTTGAAGAGATCAACAGCTATGTGGAAAACAGCTTTAAGCCTGTAAAACGCTTTCCACAACTAACACCTGAGATTATCGATGGCTTAAAGCGGGTTATGGATAAAACAGAAGGTCAAAACTATCCATTAAGAACAAACAGATCCCGTCTCACCCCAACGCGTTTTAGCGAACTTTGGAGCGACATATTTCCGGTTCAGGGACAATACAGAACAGAATGGAATACCCTTCTTGAGCATGCCCGTAGACAGGATTTTACCTTTCTTAAACTACGCTCCAGAAAAAACTACACCTACCACTTCAGCATCCTTAATACAGAGACCAACAGACGTATAAACCTAACTCTTTTTCCCGAAAGTGAGAAATATCTACCTCTTGCTCCCGGTCCCTATATTGTGCTTGTTAAAAGCACCGTCACGTTCAGTAATGGTCAGCAATGGCGCTCATCCTACTCAGCATTCCCTCTGTCCCTGAATGCAGAAACAATGACCAGTGTAGTGATGAGAACAAGGGTTAACAGAAACTGAGCCCCGTTGTTGGCAAAAATGATCCGTTTGTGGTTACCCTTCAAAGAGCAAAAGCCTATTTCCCTTCTTGCTCCTCTCTTCTTTTTTTCAACAGTTCTATCACCTCCTCATCACTGGTCTGGTCAAACTCATCATACCAGGCGCCCACTGCGGTGAAATTATCCGGCTGAAGGGGACAGATCACATCATCAGCCTTTCCCCGTATCTCTCTTGTGGTTGATGGTGATCCTACCGGAACCGCAACGATCAATCTTTCCGGATTTTGCCGGCTTATAGCCTCAAGAGCGACTTTCATGGTTGCACCGGTTGCAAGGCCGTCATCGACAACGATTACCGCTTTACCGCGTATATCAAACGGTTCTCTTCCCTGCCTGTACATCCGCTCCCTTCTGCGCAGCTCTGCCAGCTGCTCCTCTGCAACCTGCTCAACTGTTTCCTTAGAAATAGAGAGAAATTTTACCACCGATTCGTTCAGCTGTACTATTCCTCCCTCTGCTATAGCTCCCATTGCAAGCTCCGGCTCTCCCGGAGTGCCAAGTTTTCGAACCAGAAATATATCCAGATCGGAATCGAGCAATGATGCTATTTCGTAGGCCACTACTACCCCGCCCCTTGGAAGCCCAAGCACCAGAAGGTTTGATGTTCCTATATAATGATCAAGATACTTTACCAGTTCCCTGCCAGCCTCACTTCTGTTGCCGTAGCGCTCAGCCATCTCTACCCTCCGAATCGTTTTTCTTTCTTGAATTTAAATAGAGCCACCGTAACCACTGCGCCCGTAATCTCCCACACTTTTGGGCTTACGACCGGTTGCTTCACTAACCCTCAGGCTTCTCCCTTCAAACTCCTTACCGTTAAGTTGAAGAATAGCCTCATGAGCGTTCTCCATCTCTACAAACCCAAACCCGCGGGAACGACCAGTATTATGATCCTTAATAATTGCCACCGATTGTACTTCTCCAATGTCTGAGAAAAGTTCTTTTAACTTCTCTTCGGTTACTCCCCAGGAAATGTTACCAACATACAGTTTTTGAGCCATTTAACCCCTCCGGTTTGATCTTGAAAACAAGCTTTTATCATGTTAGTTCAGTTTCTGCCCCTCTTACCAATACAAAAAGCATGCCATCTGCCTCAGCAACGGTAACATCCCCCATCAGCCCCTTTTCCATATCAGCTCTCCATTACGGTACACCCTCCTGATTCGGTGAAGGGGTACAGTAAAGGTTCTATCCTCCTGATCACGGGCAGTAAAAGAGAGCGGGTCAAGTCGCTCAATCATTTCCAAACCAATACTTACCAGTCCCATTCTACGGTCTTCATACATCAGTACAAAAGTAGCATCAGCAGAAAAGTCCCTATCCCAAATAATTCGGTCCAATATCTTCTTTACCGGTTCCATATGTTTTTCTAAACAGCAAAATGCATCCCTTACACCGTAATTACCCCGCAGCAAACCGCACAGAGCGGAAATTTTCCCGCAGTTGAGAAAAGATTTGAGAAATCCCCCCCCGTAATTACCACCCAATTTCAATCCACAAGAGCAATGGGATATGGCACAGCTGTTGATTTGTTCCCTTTAGTAGGAAAAGAAAACCCCACCAAGGGGAGAATAGTATTGTTTTAAACGTTTAATTGCTGCACCGGAGGAAAAAATGGCAACGCTTCTCCAAAAATCCATAAAACCCAACTCCCCAGACGCTCTTCTATTCTCCGATTTATTAAACGCTGCGCAAAAAAATAACAGCTCCACTATTCGAACAGTGGATGTTGCTGTGGTGGGTGGTGGGATAGCAGGTGCAGCAGTTGGTTATTTTCTGGCCCTTAAGGGAATAGAAAATGTAGTGTTTGACAAAATGGACAAAGAGCACAATTTAAACCCCAATTTATCTTTTCAAAATTCCTCTATTCCCTCCGCGCTCACAAAGCTTGGCGTTCAGTCAGGTGAAGAAACGTCGACCCAAGTCCTCTCTCCCGGGGGCAAGGCTCTACTCCTTAAGCAACAAATCACTGCCCTGCAATCAGCAAACAGTCCAGCAAATGAGTTCCTTTTGCAAAAAGCTCAAAAGGCAGGCTCCTTCTGTGTACGACAAACTGTATTAAACCTCACCCAGGAACGTGGGGGGTGGATTGTGAAAACGGAGAAGGGTGAGATTCGTTGTCGTATAGTGATTGGAGCAGATGGAGTGCACAGTCTGGTTAGAAACTCAGTTTCAAAGCCCATCAGTGATCAGCACCTTTCCCTTGGAACGGGGTTTTATGTCAATAGCGATCGGAAAATGAAGCAATCGATACAATTTTTAAAAGAGAGAAGCGAGGTGCTGAAAATCACTTCAGATAAAAACAAATTACGCATCGGCTTATTTGGCCCTTGTGCCACAAGCAGAGGAAGAAAAAGCCGTCTTGAAACGATAGTCAAAGAACGGTTTGGTTTCCATAAATTCCACTCTCCCTGGACTTCATTTCTCCCCGGCGCTACATCTCCCTCCTTTTTTGACCTACCCTGTGCCGGTAAAAATTGGCTTCTGTTAGGTGCTGCAGCGGGACACGTTCATCCGCTCAGTGCAGAAGGAGCGGTATTTGCACTACACTCTGCGGAACTGGCTTCACAGGCGCTAAAGTGCGGTGATCCCAGAATATTTGATTCTCTGTGGAGAGAATCTTTTGAATATCAATTAAAATCAGCCGCTAAACTAAAACGCCTATTCCATACTCCCTGGATCTCAAACCCCCTTTTAAGAACCGCCACTTTCAGCTCTCAGGCGTCTCAGCTGATTAGTTCTCTTGTGGTCCCCTCTTTTAGGGTATCTCAACGAGAAAAGTATGCTGCAATCAACTAAAAACTGTTTGGCTTTGTGAGTTTAATGGCGAGTGAAGGAAACCACCCGTATTGTTTGGTGTTTTCGTTATTTTTTATCAAGATTTTTGCAATGATGGCTGATCAATTCCCGATTTAAATTCGAGGTACAAGAAGGCGTATCTACTTGTGTTAGTATCTCTAATAGAAGAAACAGTATAACAAATTTTAGCCCTCCTGCCAGCTACTAAAGCAAGCCCTGAACTGGGCATTTAGCATTAATAGCCCAGGGTAAATGCCGGGCAAGTGCCCTGGGAGACAACACGTCAAAGAAAAGTGTCCTGAAAGAGCGACTACTACTTTTTTTTGGACACCAATACTAGAGCCTGCACCATATAACACGATCTTAACCCGAAGCAGCTATAGCAAGCGCCTTGGGTGCCAAAACCACAAGAATGGTCTCTTTATACCCCAGACACTGAATTTCTGTTGGCATATTCTGGTTCATAGCAAAGCTGGTCAACGACAGTAAAAATTCACCTATACAATTTTGCCTTTCTAGGTTATGTTACCCCATTCTCTTTTATTCTACTATTTCCTTCCAATGAGTGGTTAAATGAAAATTGTAGATGTGCTCTTTTCCCTTTTCACTGCTCAAGTCTCAGTGTATAGAGCTCATTTTTTTTCCTCTACTCTCCCTTCTTCAGCACCAATGAGCACTGTTATATCAGGTGCTGCCCTGATCACCATCTACCTGATCACCATCTACCTGATCACCATCTACCGGATCACCATCTACCGGATCATCATCAACTTTTTCGAATATGTACCGTACTATTGGTGTACCAAATGACACATCAATATATAACCGGTTATCAATGAGTTCATATTCTCCATAATGAACATTGTAACCCGCAGCCTGAATCCTTAGTGTGCCATTGGCATAAGTTCCACTATCTACGCTGTGCTTGCGAATTATACATCTTCCACTATCTGCAAACTCGATGAAAAATGGATCCTGGAAAGGTTCACTGGTTAAATCAGATTCTGAGTCACCGGTTTGATATTCCATCGCTTTCCAAAGACCCAAAAGTTCTTCTTCAACTATTTCGCTATAATCAGCAGTCCCTGCTTTAATAAAGGTAATTTTTGTCAGCTCGTTAACATCGATTTGAGTGAATACAATGAGTTGATCTTCATCAATTTCATACCCCCCAAAGAATATACTTTCATCTTCGTATTCTACATATAACCTACCTTCACGATAGGTCCCATTTACTACTTCGTCCAGTTTAAATTCTCCGTTAACGGTAAATTCAATAACAGGTACGCTGTATAGGGGAACTTCTCTCAGGTCAGACATCGACTCTCCTGATTCCATCTTTACAGCTTCCCATACTCCAATAACACCCTGCTCGCTACCTGATGAATCGCGGTCTGAAGAAGATGATGGGTTTAAGCAGCTGTTAATGGTAAGTACCACTATTACCATAAAAGTAAAAGAGAGCGTTTTTCTGCAATTCATGGATAAACCACCTTTCAAAAAGTGTGATTTTTGTTTTAAATAGAACGCTAAAATTAACAAGTTCACCTTAGCTATAACTGTACTTTTTACAGCGGGTATACTTAACTGAAAAAGGTCCTTTATGTTTCTGTCTAAATAGGATAACTAGCTAAGAAAAAGCTTATATGATATTTGAATTAGCAATAAAAGCCCCAGTTTTATGCTCGCTTAGGCTTTAGATTCCCAGAGTTTAAAGAGTATATATCTTGTTTCATAAACTACAAACAGAACAAAAGGATTTTTGTGTTGGTAGGTGATAGTTCCGTTTGGGTTTCCATGCTGCTGCAAGCTACTCGCTTTATTTAGGACCTTATTCTGTTCAGACAAGCTACTCTAACAAACACCGTACATGGAGACTGTACCAGCAGTTTTACTGTTCATTATAAGATAACCTAAGTTGCTTATGTTAAAAACTGTGCTACCTGTAAGGCTCGACCCTTACAGCTTTAGGCGTCGAACCTATCCATTTACCTTTACCTTTGAACCTGAATTTAAGTATCAGATTCAAAGTAGAAGTTTTGGGTACTATTAGTGTGAGCGGATTGCTTCAGGAGCCATTTGAACTGTCCTGGCAAAAGAAAAGCGAGATACGTTTTTCAAGCCATAATGTCAAAAATCAAACAATTCAGCTAGTCAAATTTTGAGCAGCAGTGGTGACCTGGTAGTGTTTAACAGGATAAAAGTTGGCGTTGTAACCATCAGATCCCAAATTCATTTTTTTTGATCTTTAATTTTCTATGACCCCAGCTTTTTAATCACCTCTTTAGCCAGCCTTTCGCTGTAACTGGTTGGATCCCAGTACCCATCAGTCCACCCTTTTAAGAAACGATAAAAATCGGTCCAGGCAACCGGGTATAAAACACGCCAATTTTCTTCTAAGGCATTAAGATCGATGGCTTTATTTCGCAGTAAAAGAGCTTTACGCAGTACCGAAAAATAATAATCAAGCATGGGTTTAACAAGCCGTTCACAGGTAGCTTCAGGAAAACAGCTGTCCAGAAAATACGCTACGTCTTTCATTCCACATCCCCCGCCTACATATTGAAAGTCAATAGCAGCCACCGATTTTCCATTTTTGCTGAAACAAAAATTTGCAAGTTTAGCATCTCCATGCACAATTGTCTGAAACGGGCTTTGACGAAGCTTTGTGTCGATAGCTAGTGCAGCTTTTTTAAGTGATTGATCACCGAGTCGATTGAGTTCCTCTTTTCTGGTGGCCAGATGCCAGTAAGTGCCCGTTTTCCAAAGCCCCCGAGGTTTTTCTGCCATAAAAGCAGCATGAAAATGCGCTAACCACCTGAGCCCTGTTTGAGCAATCTGTTGGTTAGCGGATCTGTGTTGTTTTGAAAATCCCGAATCAGTTAAATCCTCAAGAACTACTACTATTTCCGATTGTTCTGCGTGAGTGCCAAGACAGCAAGGAATACGGCAGTATTGATTACAGTTAGAAGCAAACTGTTGGTACCACCGAAGTTCAATCTGGTAGGATCGCATTTTTCGGTTGTGTGATGTAGGAGAGGAAATAGCTTTAGCATCAGGGTATCGTATGTGTTTAACAATTACCTGATCGGTGGTTGCGTTTTTCAGTTGTAGGCGCAGAATCTGACCATAACCACTCCAAAGGGTTTGAATGTTTCTGCAGGTAAGGATTTTTTGTGCGCCGGTTAATTTTTTTACGACATTTTCAACTAATGAGTTCATGAGTTTTTGATAGTTATGAGAGGTTTATGAGAGTTAGAGTAGTAAAAATAGTACATTGGAGGTATTGGAAGTAAGGTACGGACTGTTTTTTTATTTTTAATGTCTGTATTTTTTAGGTACGGACTTTCGTTTTTGGAAGAAGACAAGGTACGGACCGCCTTTTAGTACTTTTAATTCCAAAACCAACACTTCAAATAAAACAAACTAATTGCAATTAGATTTTTTTTTATTTTGGGAAGCAAAATTCTAAATATTGTAATCTCAATGCCGTCTTTTACCGTGTGTAGCCTCCTTACATTTGGCTTTATCTTTGCTTTATTTTCTCGCTAACCATTTACATCACTCCCACCAAAAACAAGAGGTCGATATGCCAACGACAAGACGTATTGAATCACCAGGTGCGTTAGCTCACATAATGGCTCATTCCATAGATCAACGAGAGCTTTTTGTTGACGATTCTGATAGAAACGACTTTCTTCAAAGACTTAAAGAGGGGTTAAGGAAGACTGGATATAAGTGCTACGCCTGGACATTGATGGATAACCATTACCACCTACTCGTCAGAACAAATTATCTACCTATGAGTAAACTCATGCGAGCACTAAATGGAGGATATGCTCAGTATTACAATAAAAAACATAAAAGGCGGGGATATCTGTTTCAAAACCGATTTAAATCAGTAATTTGTCAGGACCAGGGATATGCTGCTCAATTAATCAAATACATTCATCTCAACCCCCTTAGGGCCGGTAAAGTTAAGTCTTTAGAACAATTAGAAAGATACTCATGGTGTGGACATGGATTTTTGCTTGGAAACCCTGGATCCATGGGTGAGAGTTTTCAGGACAGAGATGAGTGCCTGGTCCGATTTGGCAATGATGAACTAGCGGGGGTAAATAATTATAAGGCCTTTTGCGATGACAATTTTTGTTTTGATAGCTTGAAAAGTGCGGGAAAATTACCAGAAGAGTATAATATGGAAATAAAAATATCGTGCAAAGGTTGGCCTGCTGTGATAGGAGACCCCCATTTCGTAAGAAACGCTCTTGAAAAATACAAAAATAATCTCAACAGAAAACACCGTGTTTCAGATTATCCCTTAATACTTCAAACTATCATGGAATCGGTATGTAATGAATACAAAATCAAACCCAGTGACGTGTTCAAACGTGGTAGGCTGAATAAAATCACAGACGCTCGCGCCAAGTTTTGTTTTTTAGCACACAAAGTGGAACTAATTCCGTGTACTGTAATTGCAGAATATCTTAGTATCAGCATTGGATCTGTAATACGTCTATCTGAACAGGAAGACAAAAATAAAAAGGCATTGCATCAAAATCCAGTTTTATAGCATTAGTTGAAGTACCTGTAACACCTATTCTCTTTTTTCCCTCAAACCCCTCTTTAATTGGTCTCCATATAATGCCCTTCAAATGCGCCGAGACCAATTATTTATAATATACCAATTAAGAATAAAACACATTACTACTCATACTACATCGTATTACTAATGTATAAAGTAAGGCCTGAGGTGAATTTGGTCCTTTGGGTTTATCAAAACTTGTGTTCAGTTACATATTTTCTGGAGAAAGCACTAAAAACAGTCCGTACCCAATTCCAGAGAAAAGCATTAAACACAGTCCGTCCCTCTTCCCCCCACCAAATAAAAAAGCCCAAGGACATATCTCCCCGGGCTCAACTCTATCTCCACTCACATCCTAAACAACTAAGCGATCTTCTTATCCTTCTTAAATGAATACACCGGCTCAGATTCCTTTAAAATTACCCCTCTGGTAACCATAACCTCTTTTACATCATCCCGTGATGGAATATCATACATCACCGGCACCAAAGAAGTTTCCAAAACATTTCTTAAACCCCGTGCACCGGTCTTCTTAGAGTGAGCAATTTTTACCACTTCTCGTAAAGCATCACGGGCAAATGTAAGCCGTACCCCTTCAATGGAAAAGAGCTTCTGGTACTGCTTGGTAAGGGCATTCTTCGGTTCTGTGAGTATTTTAAGAAGCGCGTCTTCATCTAACTCATCGAGTCCAAGCACTGCAGGTATACGCCCTACAACCTCTGGTATAAGACCGAAACGAATCAGATCATCCGGCTCAACCAACTGAAGCATCTCCCCTACGGTCGCCTCTTTCTTCTTTTGAACATCTACATTGAATCCCATACGGCTTTTACCAATCCTAGATTCAATGATGTTCTCTAACCCTTCAAATGCTCCACCGCAGATAAAAAGTATATCTCTGGTATTGATCTGAATAAGATTTTGCTCAGGATGCTTTCTGCCCCCCTTAGGCGGAATACTTGCAACCGTTCCCTCCAAAATCTTTAGCATCGCCTGCTGCACTCCCTCACCCGAGACATCTCTGGTTATGGAAGGATTGGCCGATTTTCTGCTAATCTTGTCAAACTCATCGATATAGATAATTCCTCTTTCGGCCTTGGCAACATCGTAATTTGCAGCCTGAAGTAACCGAACCAGCATATTCTCCACATCTTCACCCACATAGCCTGCTTCAGTGAAAATAGTGGCATCCACAATTGTAAACGGCACTTTCATCAGCTGCGCCAGAGTCTGTGCGATCAGTGTCTTTCCGGTACCGGTTGGTCCAACCAAAAGCATGTTGGACTTCTCAATCTCAATACCGTCTGAATCCTTCTGAGATCGTGACAGTACTCTTTTAAAGTGGTTGTAAGCTGCAACGCTAACACCCATCTTCACATTATCCTGCCCAATTACAAACTGATCTACATACTCTTTTATCTCTCTTGGAGTAGGAAGAGAGTCCAAACTCAGATCGCCTGAAACAGTTGATCGTTCCTCATCTAATATTTCGGTGCACATACCTACGCATTCGTTACAGATATGTACGGATGGTCCTGTGATAAGTTTGCTTACTTCGTCGGGTCCTTTACCACAGAATGAACACTTTATTCCCGGATATCGGGGTCTTGATGACATATACTACTATTCCCTTGCTGTCAAAATTTCATCAACCAGCCCGTACTCTTTTGCTTCCTGGGCTGACATATAGAAGTTCCGGTCAGTATCCCGAGCGATTACTTCCATATCCTGACCGGAGTGTTTTTGGATTATATCGGTAAGTGTCTTTTTAACACGCACGATCTCTTTTGCATGAATGGCAATATCGGATGCCTGTCCGCCAGCTCCACCGATAGGCTGGTGCAACATGATTCTGGAATGAGGCAGTGCAAACCGCTTCCCCTTGGTTCCAGCAGCGAGTAAAACAGCTCCCATGCTCGCAGCCTGTCCAATGCATATGGTCGAAACATCAGGCCGTATATACTGGATAGTATCGTAAATCGCCAGTCCGGATGAAACAACACCACCGGGAGAATTTATGTAAATAGTGATATCTTTTTCCGGATCTTCATATTCCAGAAATATAAGCTGGGCCATAACCAGATCCGCAGTGGTGTCTTCTATCTCTGAACCCAAGAAAATAATACGCTCCTTCAAAAGCCTGGAATAGATATCATAGGAGCGCTCTCCTCTACCTGTCTGCTCGATAACCATTGGTACTAGTGGCATATTTGTTTTCCTTTCAGATGTTAGTGCAGACCCCTGCTTTTATTGTCGTGTTTTATTTCAAATTGCAGTGGTGCAAAGGTGGGCGCGGGAAAGACCCGGTTTTTCACCCAGATACAGAATAACCGGCCACCTTGAAAAGAGAGACCGGTTATCTGGTAATATAAAAAATTGTTCTCAGCAAAAGAGGAAACTATTTGCTCTCCTTCTCCTCTTCACTCTCACCGATCAGAAAATCCAAAGTCTTCTTCTCCCTCAGATCAGCTCTGATCCTGTTGGTAGTTCCGTTCTTTCGAAGCGTTTGCTTTAATGTATCAAAGTCCTGATTATACATGGTAGCAAGACGCTTAATTTCCTGATCGACCTCTTCCTGAGTAGCCTTAACCTTCTCTTTATCAGCGATAAAATCGATAATTCTTTGCCTCTTTATTGAGTTTATTGCAGTCTCATGATACTGCTCTGCAATCTGCTCTTTAGAGGGCATGGGCTCATCACCCCGGCGATATCTCTGCGACTCTTCATACATATAATTAACAAAAGCATCTATTCTTGCAGGCGGGACCTCAAACGGGTTTTCTTTAATAAGCGTGCCAATAGCCTCATCAATTGCCTTATTTCTTGCCTGCTCTTTTGCCTGGCTCTCCATATCCTGCTTTATGCGTTCCCGTAAAGCAGCTTCATTTTCAAAGTCGCCCAGACTCTTTAGAAACTTTTCATCGATTTCGGGAACTTTTTTCTCCTGCACTGCCTTAATCTCGATAGTGAATTCGCCTTTTTTACCTGCAGCGGCTTTTTCTTCGTAATCTTCCGGGAAATTAACCGTGACATCAACCACATCACCGGCAGAATGGCCCGTAAGCGCTTTGTCGAAATCCTTAAGCTGCGATTTTCCACCAAGCTCAACAGGATACTCAGGGTTCTTTACCCCCTCCTGCTCTTCACCATCTATGAGCACCTTGCGATATTCAAAGCGAATGTGATCACCCTTCTTTGCCGGCCGATCGACATCTTCGAATTCAGCAAAACGGTTTTTAAGGTCCTCAACTGCCTGATCGATATCACTGTCTTTAATCTTTGGAGTCTTAACCTTAACCTTTAGCTTATCGTAACCCTTTATCTCTATAGGAGGATCAACCTGTGTTTCTATTGTAAGCTTTAAAGGCTTTCCCTCTTTATCTTCCACATCGCTTACACTTGCAGGTGATACAGGAACGATTTCATTCTCTGAACAGGCATCTTTGTATGACTTTTGAACCAACTCATCAACTACTTCGGCTCTGATTTCTGCACCAAAGCGCTGCTTAACCAAATTGGCCGGAACTTTTCCCTGCCTGAAACCCGGCAGCTTTATTTCACGTCTATACTTATTAAGTTTCTGATCGAATGCTTCCTGCACCTGCTGCTCAGGTATCTCGATCTCTATTGTGCGCTTCCAGGACGCTGGTTCGGAAACTGTTGCTTTCAACGGACAGGTCTCCTCCTGAGTATAATGTTTTTAAGTAAGAATCAAAAAGTTGGAAATACGAGGAGGGGGGATCGAACCCCCACAGGTCTCCCTACCAGATCCTAAGTCTGGCGCGTCTACCAATTCCGCCATCCTCGCGTATTCACCATATTTTCGGTGCAAGCGTTACAAAATAAGTAATTGAGCATTAAATATCAATCATCCTCTTAAATTATGCCCATCTTTTTTCCTCTTCACCATATACTATCTTTAAAACCGTACTACACCAGGTACACTTTTTTCACCTATTCCAAAGAACTATCTATGCACAAAAAACCAATCAAAAATAGAGCCAAAAGTGAGCGCCCCAAAAAATTTAACAAGCAAAACAGCTGCTCCCGCTGTTTCAGAGAACACCCCTACTGCATTTGTGACCATGTAACAACTCACAACAACAACACCTCTATCCTTATATTGCAGCACCCACAGGAACAATTTAAAATCTTAAACTCAGCCCCGCTCGCACACCTGACCCTCTCAAACAGCACCCTAAAAACCGGTCTCTCCTGGCCAAACCTTAAAGCTGTAACATCCAGTGATCAAAACCCCTCAGAGTGGGCCATCCTCTATCTAAAAAGTGAAAACGACACCTCCTCTGAACCAATTACTCTCAGAAACAGAAAATCTCAACTCTTAACCGACACCTCTGTTATAAAGGGGATTATCGCTATCGACGGATCATGGAAACAAGCCAAAACACTCTGGTGGAGAAACCCGTGGTTTCTGCGCCTTAAAAGAATCACCATTAACCCCAATCACCCCTCTTTAAGAAAACAGGTCAAATCAGCAGGACTATCAACCATTGAAGCCATTGCTGCTGCACTGGAAAATCTAGATGAAGAGCCAACCATTGCCGCCTCTCTACGAGAACAGTACCGATCCCTTATTATCGATCCCGCAAAAACCTTATCTAACCCAAACCACCCGGCCCCCAAACAGTAAAATAACCCACCTGCCACCCATAAATCACCTCCGGGGAAGAACCAAAAACACTCTTCAGCAACAAAAACCATTTGCTATCAGCCCCAACAGTGTTTTATAATTACTGTAATGAATGAAGAAATACTTAAACAGTTCCGGCCCAGAATGGGGCGCATGCTAAAGCTCTTCAGGGAGAAAAACAACCGCAGCCAGGGCGATGTCGCTGCGCAGGCCGGCATTTCAACCAGTATGCTCAGCCAAATTGAGCGGGGAATCGTATCGCCCTCCATCGATACACTGGTACTGGTGTGCCACTCCCTTGGACTCGATCCTTCTGAGCTTTTCAGAGGCCTAAACAGCAAAGAGCCGGTAAACATCCACCGCCCCAAAGAGCGGTTGAGCATAGAACAGCACGGAATACGCTACGAGCAGCTCATCACCAGCTCAAACGGCGCATTTCAGTCTGAGCTTTTCTTGCTGGAAGCAGCTCCCGGAGCCTCCTCCACCCTCAGTGAAAATGGGCACGAAGGTGTAGAGATGGGCTATGTGCTTGAGGGCAGTGCGTTTTTGGAAATCGGTGAAGAGCAGCACCAAATAAAACAGGGGGACAGCATCTCCTTTTTATCCTATCTCCCTCACATTTTACACAACAAAGCAAAACAGTGGTTTAGGGCGGTGTGGAGCATATCACCCCCGCACGTAGACTATTTCAATGATAATTCAGAGTTGATCTCAACATAATTGTTTTAGCGAAAGGGCTTTTATGGGTAAAACGATTGCCGAAAAGATTTTTGATGCTCACCTTGTGGATGAGCCGTTTAAAGGGACACATGTACTGTCACTTGATGTGGTCATGTGCCATGAGATTACAACTCCTGTGGCCATAGCCGATCTTAAGTGGCGTAAAAAGGACCGCATTTTCGATCCCACCAAAATAAAGGCGGTGATCGATCACGTTACCCCGTCCAAAGACTCAAAAAGTGCTACTCAGGCCAAAATTATCCGTGAATGGGCTCAGCAGCACGGTATTAAGGACTTTTTCGATGTGGGAGCAAATGGTGTGTGCCATGCGCTGTTTCCGGAAAAAGGCTTTATACGCCCCGGTTACACCGTAATAATGGGTGATAGCCATACCTGCACTCATGGAGCGTTTGGGGCTTTTGCAGCCGGTGTTGGCACTACCGATCTTGAAGTAGGGATACTTAAAGGAGTATGCGCATTCAGACCACCCAAAAGTATAAAGGTAGAGATCAGTGGCGAAATGCAAAAAGGGGTATTTGCCAAGGATGTGATTCTTGAAGTAATACGCACTCTCACGGTTAATGGTGCCACCGACCACGTCATAGA
The DNA here is from genome assembly GCA_029688955.1 of Chitinispirillales bacterium ANBcel5. Taxonomy (NCBI): domain Bacteria; kingdom Pseudomonadati; phylum Fibrobacterota; class Chitinispirillia; order Chitinispirillales; family Chitinispirillaceae; genus Cellulosispirillum; species Cellulosispirillum alkaliphilum. The sequence continues at coordinate 22,175 of JARUKZ010000046.1, forward strand.
GTTTTGCGGTTCACTGGTTGAAACAATGAACATGGAAGAGCGCATGACTCTCTGCAACATGGCTATTGAAGCCGGCGGTACATCGGGTCAGTGTATGCCCGACAGAGTAACCGCTGAATACCTGTGGCCCTTTATAACTTCGGACTATAATAATGATTTTGAAGCTGCGGTTGAAGACTTCAAAAAGTGGCATTCCGATCCTGATGCACAGTATGCAAAAACGTTAACCATTGATGTTACCGATCTTAAACCGGTGGCAACTGTAGGTTTCAAGCCCGACCAGGTAAAAGCACTGGCAGATCTTGAAGATACCACAATCGATCAGGTTTACATCGGTAGCTGCACTAACGGAAGAATATCGGATCTGCGCATAGCAGCAGAAGTGACCAAAGGTAAAAAACTTGCCCCGGGAGTACGAGGAATAGTCAGCCCTGCCACCCCCGAAATTTATCGTCAGGCAATGAAAGAAGGTCTTCTGGATATATTTATGGATGCAGGATACTGCATCGCCAACCCTACCTGTGGTGCATGCTTAGGTATGTCAACAGGTGTTTTGGCTGAAGGCGAAGTGTGTGTGTCTACTACTAACCGTAACTTTAACGGACGCATGGGTAAAGGTGGAATGGTTCATCTTGCAAGTCCTGCCAGTGCAGCGGCAAGCGGAATAACCGGCCATCTGACAGATCCTGTTCAATACATGGGATAGTTGTAGCCGATTTCGCTGTACTCTTTTTTACCAGAAGCTTTAATCAAAAGCCCAAAAGAAAGGCATAGATATGAAACAATTTGGCGGACCAGTTCTTTTTCTCGATAGATCGGACATCAATACAGATGAAATTATTCCTGCAAAGTACCTTACAGAGGTAAAGAAGGAAGCACTTGCCCCCTACCTTTTGGAAGACCTTAACCTTGAGGGGTTCGATCCTGCAGGTGAGTGGCGGGGAAAGGCACGTGTGGTTTTAACCCGCGACAACTTTGGTTGCGGCTCTTCCCGGGAGCACGCACCATGGGCACTTGAAGTCAATGATATTACCTGTGTAATAGCTTCAAGCTATGCCCGCATTTTCAGACAAAATATGTTCAATGGTGGAATGCTCGCCATCGAACTCCCCGCAGAAAAAGTTGAAGAGATCTTTGCTCTTAAAGACAAGGGTGAAGTTATCTGTGATGTGGATGTTGAGGGTAAGAAACTTACTTTCTCATTTAAGGATGGCAAAAAAGAGATCGATTTCTCACTCTCTCAGTTTGATGAAGCACTGGTGAAATCTGGTGGATGGGTAGAGTTCGCTGATAACAAATATTAAAAGCTACACATTTTAACGGTGTCAGGTATCTTTCCTGCACCGTTTTTTATTCAATGATTGTTTGATTATGATCTAAAACTCTGATTTACGCGAAAACAGAAGCATTCCCCTTGGCTTACTTCGCGACCCGGTGAAAATCTCCTCCAAACCCCTACCCTCCCCACCTGAACGAACCTCTATTTACAGAGCCTTCAGGTATCGGAAGAGTTACTGCGCAATGTAAAATAGAAGGTAGCCCCCTGCGCCTTTTTCCCCTCTGCCCAAACATCACCCCCATGACGACTTACCACTCTTTTTACAATAGACAGACCTATTCCGGTTCCTCCAAACTCCCTCTGAGCGTGTACGCGAGTGAACGGTTCAAATATTCTTTTCGAGAATTGACCCTCAAAACCAGCACCATTATCCCTTATATAGTATACTTTAGCATCATTTTCTGTCGTGCCAAACTCTATTCTGGAAAGTTCTTTTTTCGCTGTAAATTTCCAGGCATTACGAAGCAGATTTTCCAGTGCCACATAGAGTAACCGGGGATCTGCCTGAACCCAGACATTTTTTTCTATAAGGAATTCGGTTTTTCGCTCCTGATCTAAGCTCCTTAATTCCTCGAGAATAGCAGTCACTATTTCGCTAACATTAAGCTTTTCAATTCGCAATTCCTGTCTGCCTATGCGTGATAAGTTAAGCATATCACTAATCAGAAGCTGCATCTTTTTTACGCTTTCTTCTATTCTATGAAGCAGATCCCTCCCCTCTTCATCAAGAACCTCCGCATAATCTTCCATTAGAATAGCTGAAAAGCTGCCTATAACACTCAAAGGGTTACGAAGGTCATGAGAAACAGAATAGGAGAATGACTCGAGGTCATTGTTTGCTGCTGCAAGTTCGTGCGTTCGCCGCTGAATCTGATCCTCATATTTCTTTCGCTCCGAAATATCATTAAACAGCAAAGCCACCTTTCCTTCATCAGGCCTGCCCACCCGAAACGCCTCTACTTCAAACCATCGCCCCATTGCCTTTGATCCCTGAATAAACCTCTGCCTTTCCCCGGTTTGTGCAACCTTTCCATAAACTTTCGGCCATACCTTTTCCAGGTGTGGCACCATATCACGAGCCCGTTTACCCGCCGCATTTACCAACCCCGTATGACGTTCAAAAGCCGGGTTGGTTTCCAGAAAGATATAATCGACCCCTTCGCCCCGTTCATCAAAGACCATCTTAAGTATACAAAACCCTTCATCTATTGTAGTGAAAAGGGTTTTATACCGCTCCTCTTTTACACGGATCTCCTCAGCAGCCCTTTTTCTCTCTGTAAGGTCGAGCATAGAGCCAATCATTCTGTATGCTCTGCCATCCTTATCTCTGGCAATATACCCCCTGTCCAGATACAAACGATACGGCCCACCAAACGGGCCAAAGCCATATTCACTTGTCCAAAACCTCTCCCCTTCGGCTATGACTTTACGTATACTACCAACTACCCGTTCTCTGTTCTGTGGATCTATGTGGTCATACCAACTTTTAGCCGTTGGAGCCATCTCGTTTCGCTTTTTCCCCAGGGCTTCTTCAACCCGCTCATTCCAGTAAAAATAATCGGTGATCAAATCCCAGTCCCAGATGATATCATTGGTTGCAAGATTTACCAGTTGATACCGCTCCTTTATCTCCCTGAGATCACGTTCCGCTCTCTTTCGCTCCCTGATATCAACACCCACTCCCACATACCTACCGTCCGGAAGCGCGATATTTGCCCAGGAAGACTCTATTACCTCCCCGTCCTTTGACACCATAGCATAATCACTGAATTCAGGCTTTGGTGAGCACATTATTTTCTGCACCCGTTTTCTGTATTCCGGATCGGGATAGATAAGCTCAAACAGATCGCTCTTACGCACCTGCTGTTGTGTCCATCCGGTAATCCGCTCAAAGGTCTTATTCACCGTAAACTGCTTCGCTGAAGGATCATACACCGTTATCATCACGGGGATACTATCGATAAGGGTTTGCAGAAAGAATCTCTGACGATCATACTCCTTCATAAGTCTTTTCTGACCGGTTTGGTCATGCCACACTCCCACGGCTCCAACTATATCACCGGCACTGTTTTTTATTGCCGCACTATTTACCGACAAATACTTTTGCTTTCCATTGGTTTTAAACACCAGTTCGTAATCGGTATAACTTTGTCCCGTTGTTACCGATTTTACCAGTGGAAGCTCCTGGCCGCCTGAAAGATGTCCTCCGTCAGGCCAGGTGATATTAAAAGCCTCAAGCCTTCCCGCATCACTGGTATCTACTATTTGTTCGACCGGGACATTCAATAGCTCCCCCATCTTTTTGCTTGCTCTCTTTACCACCCTTTGAGAATCAATTACCATTATCCCATCGGGGATAAACTCAAGCACCGCTTTAAGTATAGACGCATTCTCTTCAGCCTCTTTACGCTCCCGCTTTAAAGCCGTAATATCGTTTCCATCGATAATGATCTCTATCACCCGCCCTGAGCAGTCCCGAAGAGCCCTTGAGTTCCAGGTAATCGAAAGTCGGCTGCCATCTTTTCGCACCCCTTCACTCTCGTAAGCATAATACTTCTCGGGCTCATGAAACATCTGCTCACAAACCTTACTGTTATCCCTTCCGTTTGAGTCGATGGTTGGAATGATCGTTCCCACAAACGGCTTTCCGACCACCTCTTCACGACTGTAACCAAAAAGGGTTTCGCTGAAATTATTGAAGTAGGTGATACAGCCTGAACGATCGAACGAAATTATTATACTGTGAATCTCTTCAACAAACTTTCTGAACAAAAGCTCCGATTGCCGCGGCTCTTGGGGTTCTTTGGTCACATCCCTCATAGAAAGCATTAGATACTGTTTTGAAGCGCCACCCTTTTTCATGATCTGCGCATTTACCCCTATTACCCTCTCACCTATCATTGGAAAGTGATGCCTTATTCTCAGGTCCTTAAGAGCTAGCTGTTCTTTTACCATCAGCCGAAGGTTTTTAACCAAATCAGGGGTGCACCATTGTCCCAACCCTATATCAAACAGACTTTTTTCCTCAACAGCCGCTCTTGAAAGCTTAAAGGTGGTTAAAAAGGAGGTATTGGCTATCTGTACCTGAAAATTTTCGTCAAGGATCAACAAAGGTTCCCAGAGCGCATCAATACTACCTCTATCAAAATAAAGACTTTCTATTCTGCCCGGATCTGCCAAGCTATCCTCCCGAGAAATGATACAGTGCTTTTAAATAACAAAACGAGGTGAAGTCAACGGACAGACCCCACCCATGAGTTTAGTAAGCAACAGACAGGCCAGAGCGATTCATGAACAAAGAGTAGAGGGGTTTAGTGAGTCGTGGTATCAATGAATCAGTTTGCGTTTTAGTCGCCCGATTCCAAAATACCCTGCGATAAAAGTAAATAAAATTATAAAGGCGATATCCCATATAATTACAGGTTCGTAGTTTGCAAAATTAAGATTGCGCGCCAGGCGTACCGCATGGGTAAGAGGAAGCAGCTCGGCAAAATACTGAACCACCCGTGGCAGGTTTTCCAGCGGGAAGATGACCCCGGAGAAGAAAAACATCGGTGATAGCACACCGGTAAAATAGAAGTTAAAGTGATTGATATTAGAAACAAATGAGGTGATAAGCAAGGATGTGGATGCAAAGAGTACACCGGTTAAGAAACCAACCACAGGAGTAAACAGGACCCCGGGATATGGCATAAGCCCAAAAACCGACAGCACTAAAATCACCGCAAGAGAGAAGAAAAAACCCTTGGTACCGGCCCACAAAACCTCTCCCAGCAAAAGGTCACAAACGGAAAGGGGTGCTGCAAGCATTCCATCATAAACCTTTTCAAACTCATACCTGATAAACGTTCCATAGGAACATTCAAACGCTGCGGTGTACATCGCAGTTGTTAATGGAAGACCGGTTGCCAGAAAAATAAGATAGGGCAAGCCGCTCATCTCTGTTACATACCGGTCCAATCCTATGCCTAACCCCACGAGAAAAATAAGTGGTTCTAAAAACGGGGGCAGACCGTTACTGATAATATTTTTGGTGTAAACCCTGAAATGACGGTACCACACGCTCAGTATGCGGATAGCCAGTGATGGGTAAAGTCGGTTATTACTGCTGGGCATTAAGAGAACTCCCTGTGGCTTTTAAAAAGAGATCTTCAAGGTTTGACTGACGTAAATGATAACCACCTAACGTAAGCTTTTTAGAGAGATCACGCAGTGGTTCATAGCTTTTACTGTAAATACGAATTACATCGGCAGAACTATCTACCCTACAGCAAAGAGCGGATACTTCATCAGTTATCACCGCAAACAGCTCCTTTGAGTAAACTTCCATGACGTAGGGTTCGATATTCTCGCCAACAAGCATCTGGGGATTACCTTCCATAACGCTTTGGCCCTTATTCATGATCACCACATTATCACAAATCTGAAACGCCTCTTCCATATAGTGGGTGGTAAGAAGGATAGTCATTCCCTGACGTTTAAGAAGGCGAAGTTTATCCCAGATAAGGTGTCGTACCTGCGGATCAAGGCCGGTAGTTGGCTCATCGAGTATCAGAAGTTTTGGGTTGTTGAGCAAAGCCCGCGCAATGATCAACCTGCGCTTCATTCCACCCGAAAGCTGTTTAATTCTGGCCTTATGTTTATTCCCAAGCTCCATAAAGGCAAGCAGCTCATCGATTCTGCTCTGCGCGGTTTTGACAGGCACATTATAGAAACGGGCGAAGACCTTCAGGTTCTGCTCCACGTTAAGCTCTTCATCGAGGTTATTCTCCTGGGGAACAACACCGGAAATAAACTTTATGGCCAGAGAATCGCTCTGAGGATCATGACCAAAAACGGATAGTGTACTGCCTTTATCGCCGGTTCGGGTCGCAACCCCGTAGATCATCTTCATCATTGTGGTCTTCCCTGCACCATTTGGACCCAACAACCCAAAACAGGTAGACTCTTTAACCGAAAAGCTCAGTCCCGAAACCGCGGTATGAGCTCCGTACTTTTTCCAGATATTGTCTGCTCTAATAACATAAGTGTTGGTATTCATCTGCTCTCCAGGGAAAAGTGTATCAAAAATAGTGCAAGGCAACGAGGGATGGGAAATAAAATAGCCCGTTGATTGATCGAAATAGCCTAATCCCTGCACATAGGGCCACATTAGTATAGCACCAACCTCTATTCTCACTGCCTGCCACCTCATTTCACTTACATGCATGAATACATAACGATGCTATCGATGCTAAAGACTATACCAATCTACACCTGTAATCACCGATAACCTACTTCCGATCTGATGCGTAGTTACAGGTTATACCCTGAGAACAGTACTGTCACGTTTTTAAAACAGCTCTGTTTGCAATTAGTTGTATACAGTTATCAATGTTTCAAATTGGTGTTTTCTTTGTGTCGATAATAAGTTTTCAGAGATGCAACGTGCTGTTCGCAACTGGTATTTTTCAGTGTGCATGGTGCACAACGTGCGTTTTCAGGTAAAAACGTATGTATTTGTATTGATAGCGAACTAGCCCCACAGGCCAAACACGACCCCAATCAGCCTCTCTTGAGCCTACACACAACAGATAGAACACCAAAAGCAGGCATCGGTAAACCATTGTACGCAAGTTTTGTGAGTATATTCAGGTTTTTTGAGGATGTTTAACCAAATTTGGGGCTTTTAAGGCATAGGAAGATCGTTTCGCCCAAAAGGATAGGGCGAACTGAATAGCTGGCGGGGGTTTTAGGGGCCGACAGGAGTTACTACGCGGTTGTGCGCGGCGTTAGACCTTTTGGCTCAATGATAATTCTTTTTTTAGCGCTTCTGACCACAGTAACAGTCTTTTTCTCATTCATCACCTTTTTTGGGGTTGATACCGAAGCGTTATCGGTGCTTTGAGTTGTGGTTGTAGCGGGTGTTTTAACCGTTTTTTCAGTAGCAGCGCTTTTCTTTTTATTATAACGGTACTTATTTCTGCGGTATTGACTGCTATACTGTTTTATATGGGTGCTGTTTTTCTTAAAGAGGTAAGTGACATATTCACGCGCCTGGGCCATAAGTTCTTTCATGAGTGTAAATGCTTTGTTTCGAATCACCCGCATCTGACAAGGCCTCTCAGCCGAATAGGCGCTGGCATAGAGATGGCTTAGTTTATCGCCAAACGTTTTACATTTTTCAATCACTTTCATATCGAAATTCATCTTTTTTAGATGGTGCTGATATTTTTTCCCCAGCTCAGAGAGAAAGTGAAGATTAAGAATCATGATTTCCTGTTTAGGTCTTCGGGGAAAGGGTTTTAATTTCTCCATGGCATCATCATCTTCTCTGCAGGCAAACTTAAGGGCATCAAGCACCTGGTCTCTAAGGTCATATCCCTCATCGCGATGTTTTTTCCAAATCTTTACCGCTTCAAGCTGATCACCAAGAATCGCCGTCAGCTTCGCTTCTGCCACAGAAAAAGTTCCCGCTGCTTCTTCAATGCGATCGGTAATGGTGGTATCGTAGCCAATGCTTTTTAGCTTTTCCTCATCCTGGCGTAACAGTAAAACAGTCACCCTTGCTTCATGGGCCGATACATCAACCGGCATATCGGGACGTCGTAGCTTTTTAAACCTGGTGTTTAAAAGAACGGGGGAAAGTTTGTGGTATGATTCGTAATCATCTGCCATGGGTGCCTCCGGATTGGTTTAAGTAGACTGACGGGTTTAATGTAAACTACTATTTTAGCAATGAACAGTGGAAATTTTTTTGCGGTAAATGCATAGCATTGCGTTTTTTTTAGCCGGCAACTGAAAAGTATAGTACGTTTGGAAGGAGTACTGTGCCGCCCGGAAGCGACATATCCGGGCGACAGGATGGTCGGAAAAGTCATCAGAAAAAAAAGTTGCTCAGGTACTTTTTATCGCTGATTTTTTAGGAAATTTATATCCGAATGGATATTAATTTTTTTTAAATCTTTCTGAATGTGACTACATTGGTTTCTCCCTCATAGGAAACCCTTATTACAAGGGTAGAGCTTGTTAACTCAACGATCGTTATACTTTCTCCATCAACAATCAAATTGTTTCCTGATACAGTGTAACTATAGGTTTCTGTATTTCGCACTCTATCCCATATATTTACGGTTAACATTCCACTACCATCAAAATTAAATGTTAGTGTTGCATCTCCCTCTTCATAAGTATATTCTTCGGCATACCCATCCACATCAGTGTACACATCTTTCACTGCTTCCCAAGTACCTTCTAGGTGTGCAAGATTAACATCACCACCGTTGCCGTCTGATGAGAAGGGGTTTGAGCAGCCACTGAGAATAAAGAGTGCTACAAAAAGGGTACTGAATAGTGCTTTTTTTCTGATCATGAGATACTCCATTTATCGTATGATGTTAATGACAATAAAAGAATAGTAACTGAGTGCAATAAAATAGGTAGCAAAGCTAAACAAAACAACAAAATTCTTACAAAAGAGGCGTGGATACAGACAGATAGTAGAAGTAGGAAAGGGGTGTGAAAAATGGGCAAGAGCCGCCCGGAAGCGGCATATCCGGGCGACAGGGTGGTCGGAAAAGTCATCAGAAAAATTAGGAAATTAATATCCGAATGGATATCTACTTGTTTTAAATCTTTCTGAATGTGGTTAGAGCGGTTATTCCCTCATTGGTTTCACTTAACACAAGGGTAGAGCTGGTTAACTCAACGATCGTTTGACTACCTCCATCAACAATCAGGTTATTTCCTGAAACAGTGTAACTATAGGTTTCTGTAAATTGCTCTCCATCAACAATGTCTATTCCTACTACGGTCACATTTCCACTATCAAACGTTATTGAAATATCTCCCGGCTCCAATTCCATTTCAAAACCACCGCCATCAAACTCCACCTCGATTCCTTCCCAAGTACCTTCAAGCAGTGTAAGATCAAAGTCACTTGTCTCTCCTGCGTCTCCTGCGTCTCCTGCGTCTCCTGTCTCTCCTGTCTCTCCTGTCTCTCCTGTCTCTCCTGTCTCTCCTGTCTCTCCTGTCTCTCCTGTCTCTCCTGCGTCTCCTGCGCCTCCTTTTTTCCTGAGACGTAAAATTTCATCAAAAGCAACTAAATCAAACGATAGAATTAGCACTAAAACATCACCGTCAAATTCATAATCGTAAACTTCCCCATCCAGATCCAGTACACCACTTGCGGCACTCCAATTGCCCGAATAGCTGAAACCCCACTCTATTTCGTCAAAAGTTCCGTCTGCATATAGTGTTAACTCCCAGTCACCTTCATCAGCTGGGTAAAAGGTAGGAGTTCCACCTGTGGATATGCCTTGCTCAAAAAGCTCCCATTCTCCAACTAACTCCGGGTCACCACCTGTGCCACCGGGACCAGCAGGGCCACCGTTACCACCATTGTCTACTTCACCAACTTTCTCCATTATATAAACAGATAGTGCAACCCCTTCCATGCCCACTACCACAATTAACTGATCTCCATCAAGCTCATACTCTGCGTAGGGAATTTCGACACCGGCTTGTGACAGGCTCATTGTTCCGTTACTGTACGTTCCACTTGTACCATCACTGAGTTCAAACTCACCGTTACTGAAAAATTCAAATGTTAATCCTGAAACAGTGGTTTCAGTTAAATCATCATAGGATGTACCGATTAGCGTTTCTACCGCTTCCCATTCACCTACAATATCGGTTACTGTATCTCCGTTGTCTCCGGGACCACCGTTGTCACCGGTATCGCCTCCACCGACTTTTTCCATCAGATAAACTTGTAGTGCAACCCCTTCCTCACCCATTATCACTATCAGCTGATCACCGTCAAGCTCATACTCTCCGAGTTTCGTGCCAAGTACATTCATTGTTCCGTTACTGTACGTTCCACTTACGTTACCTTCACTGAATTCAAAATCTCCGTTACTGAAAAACTCGATTCCTACTCCTGAAACAGCGACATCAGTTAAATCAGACAGGGAGGTACCGGTTTGCATTTCTACCGCTTCCCATTCACCTACAATATCGGTTATTGTATCGCCGTTGTCTCCGGGACCACCGTTGTCACCGGTATCACCGTTGTCTCCGGTATCGCCACCACCGACTTTTTCCATCACATACACGGTTAGCGATATTCCATCCTGACCGACTGTCACAATCAACTGATCGCCATCAAGCTCATACTCTGCGTAGTGAATCTCAACACCGGCTTGTGACATATTCATTGTTCCGTTACTGTACGTTCCACTTGTACCATCACTGAATTCAAACTCACCGTTACTGAAAAACTCAAATGTATTACCTACAGCAAGGTTATCTGTTAAGTCATCATAGGATGTACCGATTTGCATTTCTACCGCTTCCCATTCACCAACCAGTGCGTCATCACCGCTGCCGTCTGATGAGGAGGGGTTTGAGCAGCCACTGAGAATGAAGAGTGCTACAAAAAGGGTGCTGAATAGTGCTTTTTTTACAATCATGAGGTATTCCGCCTTTCGGATGGTGTTAATGAAAGTAAAAGTATGTTAACTGATTGCAATAAAATAGGTGGTAAAGCTAAACAAAACAACAAAAATGTTAAAAAAGAGTAGTGGTTACAGACAGATAGTAGAAGTAGGAAAGAAGTGTGAAAAATGGAACAAGAGTCGCTCGGAAACGACATATCCGGGCGACAGAGTGGTCGGAGAAGTCATCAGCAAAAAAGTGTTCAGGTACTTCTAATCGCTGATTCTTTAGAAAATTTATATCCGAATGGATATAAATTTGT
>JARUKZ010000047.1 GCA_029688955.1 Chitinispirillales bacterium ANBcel5
AATTATAATAGTTTAAACCATCAGTATTACACCCACTATCTTTAAGTGCGTAATATATGTTTGCAGTTCTGGTATCAAATGGTATTTTTTATAAAATTTAATGAAATTTCACCCTTTTTTCGGGAGCAACCTGATCCATGCACATTTCAGAAATTCTGAATAATAACAAGATAAGCTTTAGTTTTGAATTTTTCCCGCCCAAAGACAATACTGCATCCGAAAAACTGTTTAAAACCATCAAAGAACTTAATTCTCTTAAACCTGCTTATGTAAGCGTTACCTATGGAGCAGGGGGAACCACAAGGGACCTAACCCATGATCTTGTACTTCGGATTCAACGTGAAACCAGCCTCACAGTGGTGAGTCATCTGACTTGTGTCGGTACATCTGAAGCACTCGTTGAAAACCTCCTCAATGATTATCAAAACAACGGAATCAATAATATTATGGTTTTAAGGGGTGATAACCCCAAAGGAGAACCTTGCAGTGATACAAAACAGGATTTTGCGTATGCAAAAGACCTTGTCTCCTATATACGAAAAAACTTTCCATCAATGGGGATTGGAGTAGCCGGATACCCTGAGGGGCACCCGGGAACACCTAACCGTCTTAAGGAGATTGAGTACCTGAAGGCAAAGGTTGATGCCGGAGCAGACTATATCTGTACACAACTGTTCTTTGATAATAATGATTTTTATGATTTTTGTGAACGATGTGAATTGGCAGGTATCGACGTTCCAATCCTTGCCGGCATTATGCCTATCACCTCACAAAAAGGGATGCATCGAATGGCAGAGCTTGCTTCTGGAACCAGATATCCGGCAAAGTTGCTCAAGGCCCTTTCAAGAGCTGAGGATGACAGCGGTTTTGAGAAGGTAGGAATACACTGGGCAACAGAGCAGGTGCTTGATCTGATTGATCATGGGGTTAAAGGAATACACTTCTATACACTTAACCGCTCCAAAGCGACCTTAAAAATATACGACTCTCTTGGAGTAAGAAGCTCTGCAGGATTGGTGAAATAGGGATGAAAGAGAATTCTTCAGCAAGCAGCAGATTTCTTGAAGGAATTGCTGAGATCAGCAGAGCTATAATGGATCAGAACTATATTGATGATCTTCTAAATTTGATAGTTTCTGTTACAGCAAATATTACCAGCTCAAAGGTTTGCTCGATTCTGCTCTTGGACAGAAAAAAAAATGAGCTCATTTTGCGGGCATACCAGTCAAAATGGGGTAAATACAATCAGCGCTCAAACACTGCCCTTGGAGAAGGGATAGCAGGAAGAGTAGCACAGAGCAACACACCAATCAAAGTTTTGGATGTGCGCAAAGACCCCCGCTTCATAAACAAAGCTATAGCTGTAGAGGATGGGCTCGTTTCTCTGCTCTCTGTGCCGATGAGCGTTGAAGGTGAGGTGGTTGGGGTAATAAACTGCTATACATCAAAAATGTATGATTTTTCTGTGGAAGAGATAAATATGCTCACCACTGTAGCGACACAAGCCTCTGTAGTAATTAAAAATACAGAACTGCGAGTTATGAAAGAGGTTGTTGAGCGAGAGCTTGAACAGAGAAAAATAATTGAGCGGGCTAAAGAGATATTAATGGATAAAAAGAAGATTAGTGGCAAGGAAGCTTTTGAGAAGATGCGGTCCCAAAGTATGAACAGCCGCATTTCCATGGTCAAAATTGCAGAGTCGATTATTCTTGCATCTTCATTTGACTGAAAACGCAGCATAGATTAATTTATAACACTGGTACTACAAAGGTGTGGTACAAAAAATAAAGAGGATCAAAGTTGATGCCCCGTCACCATAGCTATATGGAGATGCGGGCTTTTTTTATATAGTCTATAGTTCCCTCTCTTTTAAGGAGTTAGTGTATGTCTTTTAGTGTTGAAGCATTTATTGAAAAATTAAAAGCAAAAAATCCCAGTGAAACAGAGTTTCACCAGGCTGCTGAAGAAGTAATCCACTCCGTTTATCCTTACATCCAACGCAACCCTGTTTACCTTGAGCAAAATATACTTGAACGTATGGTTGAGCCCGAACGCATTATAATGTTTAAGGTTCCATGGTTGGATAAAACGGGTAAAATTCAGGTAAACCGTGGGTACCGTATCGAAATGAACAGTGCTATTGGTCCTTATAAGGGCGGGATGCGCTTTCACCCATCTGTTAACCTGGGGATCCTTAAATTTCTTGCATTCGAACAGGTATTTAAAAATTCCCTTACTACTCTGCCCCTTGGTGGTGGAAAGGGTGGTGCTGATTTTGACCCTAAAGGTAAAACAGACGCGGAAGTAATGTCTTTCTGCCAATCATTCATGAGTGAGCTGTATCGCCATATTGGGCCTAACACCGATGTACCAGCCGGGGATATAGGAGTAGGGGCAAGAGAAGTTGGGTACATGTTTGGAATGTATAAAAAGTTAAAGAATGAGTTTACAGGAGTTTTTACGGGTAAAGGAAGAGACTGGGGTGGAAGCCTTATTCGTCCTGAAGCAACAGGGTATGGTTTGGTTTATTTCTGTGAAGAGATGCTAAAAACCCGTAATGAAAGCTTTGATGGAAAATCTGTTGCATTAAGTGGTAGCGGAAATGTAGCTCAGTTTGCTACAGAAAAAGCGACTATGCTTGGAGCAAAGGTAGTTACCCTTTCTGATTCAAGCGGCACGATCTATGATCCTGAAGGTATAAACGAGGAAAAACTTGCATTCATTCAAGAGCTCAAGAATGTTAGAAGAGGCCGCATTAAAGAGTATGCTGAAGAGTTTAAATGTGAGTATTTTGAAGGCAAACGCCCATGGAGTGTTAAATGTGATATTGCCCTTCCTTGTGCAACTCAGAATGAACTCAATGAAGATGAAGCCAAAGCACTTGTTTCTAACGGCTGTATCTGCGTTGGTGAGGGGGCAAATATGCCAAGTACTCCAGGAGCCGTCAAAACTTTTATTGATAACAAGCTCCTCTTTGGCCCTGGAAAAGCAGCGAATGCTGGTGGTGTTGCAACCAGTGGTCTTGAAATGACACAAAACAGCATGCGCCTGAGCTGGAGCCGGGAAGAAGTAGACCAAAAACTCAGTACCATAATGAAAGATATACACCAGCAGTGTGTTAATTATGGTAAAGATAACGATTTTATAAACTACGTAAATGGGGCCAACATCGGTGGTTTTGTTAAAGTAGCAGATTCAATGATTGCTCAGGGTTGTGTTTAAAACAGATACTTTCTTTGGATGCAACAGGATCATTCCTGTTGCATCTGATTTTTCCTGTAAGAGGATTCTTTCATTGCTTTTAAATAAAACGATTCATGCCTTTGGGCTAGTCTAGTAAGATTAAAATTTTCGAGCACAAACTCTCTTCCACACTTCCCAAAGGACTTTTTCAAACTCTCATTAAATAACAGATTAGTTACTTTATGAGCTAAACCTTCAATATCCCCATAATCACAAACATAACCACTTTTATTTACTTTAAGTGCTTCAGATACTCCTCCTACATCGTAGGCTACTACCGGCCTTTGCATGGCCTGGGACTCCAAAACTACTCTTGGAAACCCTTCCGAACGGCTTGGAAGTACCAGTATATCGCTTCTGTTGTACCAATCCCGTAATTGTTTAGCATTACACTCCCCTACAAAAAACACTCTATTTTCTAAACCATTTGCGGTAATTTGCTCTTTAAGAAAGGAAACAAATTCAGAAGAATCCAAGCGACCGGCAAAAACCATATTTGTATTCACTTCCCGTTTTTTTAGTATTCCAAGAAGATGAATCATATCGCCGTGTCCCTTATTGGGTGAAATTCTGGCTGGTAAAAAAATTACAGAGCCATCGATCTTTTTATCGACTTCTTTTGCATTATCCGTGTAATAAAATTCAGTATCAACAGCATCATAAACTGGTACAAATTTTCTCTTAAGGTACTTCGGTAACTTAACCGAAGATACTCCTGAAATACCTGCGGCATCACGAATCTGCTCCCGGACAGAAGAGTGCTGAAACCTACTGTTATTAAAATGATTAATATAGATATAGGGAATTTTCTTATTGATTGAAATATCGATTACCTGACTTGTATCCTCCCCACCCATTGAGTGTAAAACGATTAAATCCACAGGGTGCGTTTCCAGAATCCTGTTACAGACAGAAGGGGCATTTATGGCCTGTATTCCTATATTTGCTATACGATATTTTCTGCGATATTTAGTCAAAATTTTTTCAAGAAAAGGATTGTAAAGAATGGAATTTCTGACAACTTGTTTCACTACCTGTTTATAATGATTCGAACGCTTATTTTTATTCAGACTATTCCAGTTTGTTCTTTCAAAAGTAGGTTTTAAAGCAACCTTTATTAGTGTTCCTTTTCCGATAAACTCAGTTCGCTCTTCATTGGGCTTTATATCATTTGAAAGATGCATTTGAATAATGGTCATTTTGTTTCGGCAGAGAAGAATTTTGTTTAAATTTTGAAGGTACTCCTCTACCCCACCACCCTGTTCAAATGAATGAGAAAACCTAAGTAAAGTAATTCCATCAAGTGAGTTTTTTTTCATCTGTTCCTCTTTTACTCCAAGTACGCCCATAATGAAAATGCAAAAATTATACCTAATAAGCCTCAACTGTACTCAGGTACAGTTTTTGAGATGCAGTTAATGCAGCATAGAATTCTTGTCAAAAAAAAACGTATATACAACCATTATCATAAGGAGCAAAGTATGAAACTGCTACATGCATGCACCAGAGGAAATTTAGGTTTGGCCAAAGAGCTTATCTGTGCAGGAGAAAATATAAATATAACCGATAAAAGCGGGAGAACTGCACTTATTGAAGCTGCATGGAGTGGTAACACAGAATTGGTTACATTACTTCTGGAAAACGCAGCCGAGGTAAATTCTGCTGACCGATCAGGATTTACAGCATTGATGCGAGCAGCAGAGGAGGGGTACGAACCAATAGTAAACATCTTGATCAGAAACGGGGCTGATGTAAATTGCTGCGGCAAGGTGAGAGGAACTACACCATTAATGCTGGCTGCTGAGAATGGTAATATAAGAGTAATCCAAAAGTTGCTTAAAGCAGGAGCAAAGATCAATACCATGGATCTATACGAGGAAACCGCTTTAGCCAAAGCATACAGAACAAATCAACTAAAGGCGATTGAATATCTCGAAGCAAGTGGTGGGCGCGGAAAACCAGAGCGCAGCAGCTATTCGATGCCCGATCGGGAGATAAGAACTATTCCAAGATCTGCTCTGCAACAATTCAAATCCACCTCTTTAGAATCAGATATTATTGATGATGACATTGAAGGTTTGGAGTAATAAGTGAGAAAGATAGTAAACACCACACTCATCCTCCCAGTATCTCACTGTGAAGATCATACATCTTTTCTTTCATCCGGGAGGATGAGTTAGCATAGCAGTACACGCAATCATATAAACAGGTGTTATATTTTCCAATATCTTTTGACTTTATACAGTTGCAATTTTTCCTCTGCCCTGTATCCTTTAATCCAGAGCGAAACTTATAACCAGTAAACAGATCCACCGGGGTGTCTTCACACAAAAAATTCATTAATTTTGTATCACCATTGAATTCTTTAACTATAAGTTGCTCATCCACGCACTTACCGTTTGGTATCCCCACTTCATTATAATTATTTTCTTCGGCACAGGTAAACAGATCAATATTCCATTCCTTAGACATCTGTAAGATAGCCTTTAGTATTACATCCCTTTTCTCTCGAGATATTTCATCTAATATAACGCCCCTCTTCTTACATCTATTTATAACTTTTTGGTAAGGGGTCAAAAAACTTACCGTCAGCCGGGAAGTGTACTGTGAAATTGTTTTACCGATTCGGCTAACCCGTTCAAGCAATTCATCAATATCTATCTTATCAGATATGATTAGGGGATCAAATCTCCAAAGCACTCTCCCAGGGCCGATCCGTTCACTCAGGGATACAAAAGTATCTATTCTCTCCATTAGAGGTGGGAGCTGCGGTTCGTAATTTTCAGCCTCATAATCATTCAATGTGAAGTGAAAATAGTAATTCAATCCTCTCTTTTCCAACTCCTCCAGATGGTTTGTGAACGGTGCAGGATATTTGGACCAAAAGACGAATAACCTGCATTCACGAAATGATACATACTGTTCTTTACCATTAAATGGATTAACCCATTTAGCATATCCGGCACTTAGCCTGTTGAAGAACCAGTCAGAATGGTGAGCAGGCAGATCGGTCGAGCGACTGGCAGAAATAATAAGCGGTGCAATTGCTTCTACATTTTGACCAGATTTATTCTGTATGAGTACTTTATCTAATTGTTTTTGCCCCAAAGCTTCCCCTCCCACTAACAACTATCTTCATTTCGTTTTAAAAGGGTTTTTGTTGTACAGCACTAAACAGTAAAATACTTATTGTAAGGCAATTTTTCAGCACCTGAAAATTCTCAAGCAGTTTTCACATTCCCTCTCTCTATTCTCTAAGAATAGGTTGTAAATAGCTAAATCGAGTAAGCTGTGAGGATGAGGGTTGCCCCTCACCTCATAAGCCTCTCACACCACCGTACGCACCTGTTGGTATACGGCGGTTTCTTCAAATTTCAAACGTTTATAGTTATCCAATAAATTAAACAGGCCGATATTATAAAACCATTTGTTGTTCATTGCTTTATGAGCCTGTGGGGTAGCGGATAATCGCCACCACCCTTTACCAGACAGTGCCATTATCCAGCATTGCCATTCAGGGTATTTTTCTGCTCCTGAGGAAGCGTACTATACCAATGACTCTTTTACACTGCTTCAATCTAAAGCAACGAAGGCGACATTGTAACCAACTCGTTAGTTTTCAATCGTCCTCTCATCTCAGCATACCTGAAGTAATGCATCCATCCCCGAAGTACAGTGTTGAGTTCTGTAATAAGGCAGGCTATATCCGGAATTCCCAACCTTGATATTCTCTGAAAAACAGTATCCACAGTACATCAGGGCTCATTATAGTGTTCTGAATTCAGGCGAAATCTGTGCAAGCAAATCTATATCACCAACCGTTAAGAAAATTATATCGGTAAAAGCACAAAGATTTGCATATCCGCTCGCTCTATTTTTGATGATCTCTATAACCCGATTTATACCTTCTGCCATGGCGTTTGTCAGTTTCGATTCAATAAATGGTAAAATCCGTTGTGCGTGTCGTTTAAGCATTTTGGCAAGGTCCTTGATTGGCTCCAAGCAGCATCGCATTGCCGACGTATTCATCCCTTGAAAAAAGATTCGGCTGAACACATATAGATGTATTCCCAAAATGCTTCAAACTCATCCTTTGGTATCCATGCACGCCAGATCCGTCGATTCAATTTCTTCAACTCGTTTAGTCTGTGGGTATCGGCTTTGCTGCGATTTCGGGATGAAAAAACAGCATCCAACGAAGCCCTTTGAGCGCCTTTTTGTCTGAGCGTTGCGCTTCACGCCAGAACCTCATCCACAGCACTGTTAAGGGCTTTAACGACGTGAAATCTATTGATTACCAATAACACCTGGGGGCACCAGTGCTCGATTGCTCCAATATATGCTTTGCTCATATCGCAAGTTGCAAATCTAATCTTGCTACGCTGAAGCTCAGTGAGTGCTGTGCTGAAAAACTCATCTATGGCCTCTCAGCCTTTACCCTGGCCGCCCCACACAACACAGCCCCGATCAAGATTATAGACTATTGTAGCGTGTTTATGACCCTTGCAATACGATATCTCATCTATGCCCAACGTATCGATTCCTAAATGTGGTGACCTTCTCGCAGCCGTGCTATTGAACGATGCAGCAAATCCGAAAACGTTGATTTGGGAACATGCAGTATCTCTGATGCGGCCTTTTGAGTCATAAGCTGTGCCAGTTTTAACACCATGTATTCCAACCGGTACGTTATACGAGAATGGGCGCTGCCCTAATGCCTGCCACTGAGTGTCTGTGGCGAGGGATACAAAAACTTGATACTGCTGTAGACATGTATATGATATTTACCGGAGCTGGCCCGCCTGATATTCGAAAATCATATACTGAAGCAATGTTTTTCGATGACTCATTTCCATAAGGGTACGGAGATAAGTGTGGGCAAGGATGAGCCTCTGGGAGAAGGGTAACTCGTTCAGTTGCTTTTGTTGAAAGAGTAGTGTTTGGGTTGGCGTTTCTGACACCCGTTTTGCCATTTCAGATGGCTCGGCAAACCAATCAGATACCCACTTTTGGGTCACAGATAATTGCGACAGCCCCTTCAGGTGACGATTTCAGGGTTTTTCATAGTCCGGTAATCACTGCTGTTAGCTCGGCTATCGGTCACGGATGGCAAATAATGGCCATCTGAGACCGGCGGAACTATTAAGGACGGTGTCCCGAAGGGTTCCGCCCATCTCAGATGTGCTTAAAATGCTCTCATGTATCATTTCTTATAACCTGTTTCTACAATAAACTTAGCTATCGTAACAGAAATGGCGCCTCGAGGTGTGGTTAATCGTTCTTCCGGGGATCATTAGCGAAGACTGTACGGGCAAACCCAACTATATCGCCGATTAAATCCACGGTCCTTATACTTCGATGCGATGAAGGTTCAGTGTTAACAGCCTTTCTCTCTCTATTGCCGTATCAGCGATTCGGTTATAGAGATCCCACGACTCATCAATCGCCTTTTAAATGAGTGCTGTATCGAAACCACCCTCGTTTTAACTGATTAGACCTGTTTGAATAGCAGTACTATTCCGTAGTGGTTGCATGTAGTAAAAAAACACCTATTGAAGGAACTCTCTGTCCCGTAGCGACACAACAGTAATAGCTTGCATGATAAGTACTAAAATATCTCGTCCCTGCAGGATCAACGGTTTAGCAGTTTTAAACGAGGATTACCAAGTGACTCACAAACAATGGTCAATAAGGATAATCGAGTAAGCTGTGAGGATGAGGGTTGACCCTCAGCCTCATAAGCGACGGGCCTCTTGTACTTAGTAGTACTACCCATCACCCGCAAAGCTGCCTCTTTACTTACAACAAAGATACGAAGATCGTCTGCATACCGTACAAAAGTATGTCCGCGACGCTCAAGTTCCTTATCCAGCTCATCAAGCACTATGTTTGATAAAAGCGGGGATAAGGGGCCTCCTGCATGGCACACAAAAAACGGCAGTGAGTATTTTCACCGCCGTTTACGAAGATTTTAAGAAAATAAGTTAGTAGTTTCGCTGCTTAGAATGTCTTTGTAAGCGATAGTCCAAAAGTTCTTTGATCGGTCGCATATAATGCCCTCTGCTCAGGTTCAGCCATCTGCTGCCATCTGAGTGTGTTAATAGCGTTTAGATCATTATCTACTCCCAAAAGATCATATCCATATAGTGATATATGATATCCATTAGATAGGTTTACATGAATACTTGCGTTCAGTCTTTTCGCCACTCTACGCATGAAGTAATCTTTAAAACTTTGGTCTTCATCTCTTCCCTTCTCAAAATCCCAGTAATTAAAACCTTCGTCTTCTGCATAGAGCGATTCTCTTCCCCTCAATCCCCAAAATAGTCGTAAATTACTATGAAGAGTAAGCCAGTTAGTCGGGGTAAAAGTTACAAATGCTTTAGTAACATTGGTACTTAGATTCAGAAAATGTTGACCATCAGCCGTAATCCCATCACGAACATTATTTACCTCAATGGTGTCATATTTTCCTTCAACAGCAACGGGATAGTAATGCCATCTTCCATCAACTTGAATTGAATCATACCATCCAGCACTGTCCTTATTTACATGCGGTAACTCAAACTCGAAGGATTGTTCATTTACCGATGTTCTTACCGGTCGCTGGAATGTATGATTTACTCCCAAGTCAAACATTCCGGTTTCATATCTTACATCTAAGTCTAAATTAAAATAGCTGTAACTTCCTGCGTCCACCACCCTAAACAAGGTTTGTGACCACCCAAACAGATCTGTTGCCCAGTTCATTGACATAGATGGTGCAAGAGTAAGTGCATCAACATTACCAACATAGGCTAGTTCAAGCGACCTTACCTTTTCTGGTCTAAGGTCATGAAGTATGGATTCATCTGGTATAGGAGGCAGAATATCAGTAGTTACTCCTGGTGGCTCATACGGCCTCTCAAAGGAGATATCTGATCTAACTTGTCCATCTTCGTAAAAATGCCATCTGTTGTACTCATAATTATCAACGCTTCCATTGTTAGAAGCTGTCTGATAAATTAACTTAATTGAATGATCATATGAGGGATTATATATTGCTGCAAATTTTGGATTAATCATTGTTGCCCTTGTATGCGCATCAAAACGTAACCCATGGTGAAGACCAAACCAATCAGTTACATCATAAAAACCTTCATAGAAAGCAGAAATGGTATTGTAGTTTATTTCAGACACTATAGGATGTTTTGAATTTTGAGCTTTTTCATTCAGCCCATATTTGTCATTACCCACCATATCAAGCCGGTACTCAAGTCCAGATGCAAGCTGAAGATTGTGAACCTGTCTTAGTAAAAACATTGTTCCTAAAGTAAGTCTTCTTTCACCAAAGGTCTCATCAATATATCCCTCACGGGAGGAATAATAATCAGATTCATAGCCAAGTCTCCTCTCAGTACCTATTCTGGTAGTATTTACATCGAAGCCGGCCTTAAACTGAAGTTCATTTGCCCCCATATCCAAATTATAAGAAGCCTGAGAGGTAATGTTTTCTGTAAAATACTGCCTCCTGTTCGTTCTCCAGGATTCAGTCTGACTCCAAAACGGGTCAGTTGGCTCCACCATCCTGCCATTTACTTCCCGTGAAGGAGCATCTTCTGGCGGTGCACCCATAATTTCCGGCCATGGATCAAGGATAAACCATCCACCAGCGTTTTCTTTCTGGCGAGTATAGCGAAAATAGAATTCAAATGCATCATTACTTACATCACCGGAAACCATCCAGTTACCATCTGTAGCTCCATAATTTCCATCAGAAGGCACTCCATCTTTTTCTGTGGCAATCCAATTGGGATAGGGCCAGGAAGCTTTTCCGTAAATTGTTGAAGCATGTGCCGGTAAACCATCAGATCTTTTAAATCCTGCGAAAAATGATATATTGGTACCCGACTCGGTTACAGAATGAAGGTTAGCCTGAAAATTTTGCGTACCAATGGTATTTCCTGAAATCATAATAGTATTGTCACTGTCTTCAGCTTTTTTTGTCACGACATTTATAATACCAGCAATAGCTCCGGAACCGTACACAAGACCTGCAGGTCCTCTTAGGACCTCAATTCGTTCAATATCATTTAAAAATCCTAATACCGTTTCGCTTAAAAATCCGTCCCGTGCCTGAGTATTCATTTTATGCCCATTAACCAAATATATAATTTTAGTATTGCGGTCTAAAGCAACACCCCGCATGCCCCAAAGCGTTCCGTTCCACTTATTAAACATATACTGAAACCCTGGTACAAAAATCTCAAGGGCTTCAGACATTGTACGTGCACCAGAAACACTTAACTGATCACTGGTAATTATAGTCATACTTAAAGGTGATCTGCTAAGATCAAGCTCCAGGAAGGATCCCGATGTAAGTTCAATGGAAAAGATATCATGAAGCGATAAACCTTCAAATACGTTATCATCAGAAACTTGAGAAGCACTCAAGACCACGGCAGTCATTAAAACTGCAATACATGTTATTTTGATTTTTTTCATCTACAACTCCTCTGCAAGTAAGGTCACTAACATCGTCACAAACTATTTAACTATTCGATCAACACCGTCCAACGCCTCCTCTGTAATTTTAGATTTCAGATGTTTATAATTAACTATTAAGTAAACAGCAAGCGGAGGTTGTACTCTATAACCTTGTGCAACCCAATTATTATCCATAATATTGAACACCATTTCGGCTGCTTGTGTTCCTAGTGCAATATGATCCGGCAGCACAGCAAAAGATCCTAAATTAATCTGGGGATCGACAAGTATTTCTACACCTACTACCACCGGGATATCATATCGCCGTACAGCAGGGATCCATACCCTTCTTAAAAGATCGGGGTGTAACAATCTGTTGTCATTTGGAATCCACAGAGCATCAACTTTATCTTCTTCAATGAGATCTCGTATTCTGTTTCTAAGTGTTCTTCTCAGGTTACTCTCATTATTTGGTATTTTAACATCAATAAGCTCAATCCCCTCGTTGGAACAATACGCTCTGTTTTCTTCAACAAAATCATGTAAAAATTCCCTGTATATAACCCCTACTCTTTTCATTGGTTCAGAAAGGACTGCTCTCAAATTAACAAGACTTGTCACAAGCGGTATCTCATAAGAAATACCAGTGGCGTTTTTGATCTCAGAAATTGCATCACCAACCATCACCCCCATCAAAGACACTGATGGAAGAGGATTTTCAATATCAAAGTTGTTTAGATACTCCCTATAAAGTGTGATAACCTGATTATCCATCAAAACTAACAGCTTTGGATTGTGCTCTTCAATAATATCAGATAAACCATTTACATTAGTATTGCCTGAAACTATTATATCTACCACATTAAGTTCAAAGCTTAGTTCATCATCAAGTCCGCGAAAAACCTCTTCAAAATTATCTCCATCCTGCCTTAAAACAAGCACAGTTTCATTAGCTATCACTGACAAACTCATAATCAGCAACAAAGTAATAATTTTACTATAAACATTTTTTGTAATATAGGTAGTACGAGTTAATTTGTTATTTATCTCCATGAGTCTACTCCAAACAATTCTGAGGTGTTTTTATCCATATTTCCCACTGCCTGCAGTATACCTGATGTGCTCGCATCTCCTTTAGTTGCAAATGCCACAATACCCTGAGGCGGACCAGGAGTTTTGATTACCGAGAACTCTATATTCGATGTTGTTTCAAAATATTCTATATTGTTCTCTTCAATTAATACAGCATCAGCCATATTAAATGTCAGTAAGGGAAGAAGATCCTCAACTCTGGTAACTCTGGAAATATTAGTAGAGCGATTTAACAGCACTTCTGAAAAAGATACCATTTCTCTTCTGCCCAAAAAATCAAGAACCCCGATTGTTGTATTTTGATCTATGGTATTGTTGTTGAAATTTTCATCAGCTGATAACAGAACATACTGTTGTTTACTATTCCCATTTCTTAATCCACTAATTCTTTCTTTATACTCAATTTGTGCCAATAAGGGTGTTTTAACTAATACAACTTCCGGCTCATCAGAATTTACCCGTGAAATAAAATCTCTGTATCTTCCAAAAACCATTACTTCAGCGCCGTCAAATATTTCCTGAAGTTGGCTCTGTATTACCTGTGGTCGTGCTGTTGTTGGAACGTAAACATATAACTTTTCTGATGGATATACTACAAAAAACAAAGTAA
Organism: Chitinispirillales bacterium ANBcel5; assembly: GCA_029688955.1. Lineage (NCBI taxonomy): Bacteria > Pseudomonadati > Fibrobacterota > Chitinispirillia > Chitinispirillales > Chitinispirillaceae > Cellulosispirillum > Cellulosispirillum alkaliphilum. The sequence continues at coordinate 13,412 of JARUKZ010000047.1, forward strand.
TAAGTAATAACCCAAACCTCGCAAGTAGTAATTCCGTTTTTTGATCAACAGTGACCTTTTCTCGTTGATAGTCAACTCGTTTTGATTTTTTGTTCATTCTGATATCCGTACATTTTTACAATGTGAAATTATCCTTTAAGCTTAAATATCACAATTATAGCCCCATGTTCATTTTCTAACAATATTTACTTTATCCTTTGGGTATTTTTATATAGAATGTAGTTCCTTTACCAATAGCTGAAGTAATAGTAATTTCACCATCAAGTGACTTTACCTTTTCATAAACTATATCCATTCCCATTCCCCTTCCAGAAATATCACTGATTTTTTCTGAAGTAGAAACTCCAGGTTTAAATATCAAATTCAAGCATTCGTTTTCACTATAATTTTTAACATCATCATTTTTTACAATACCCTTTTGAACACAGGTTTCGACTAATTTTTCGGTATCTATTCCCTTCCCGTCATCGGATACTGTAATTTCCCGTATTTCTTTTTTTACGTTATATATAAGTTGTATTTTTCCTTTTCCTTTGCCCAATTCTTCTCTCACTTCGGGGTTTTCAATCCCATGATCAACGCAGTTTCGGAATAAATGAATCAAAATATCATCAATATCATTCAGTTCATCAGATGAGTAGATCATTCTTTCATCTTTCACTGTAAATTCTACATTTTTATGAGTTTTTCTAGCAGTTTTCTGGCAGATTTTCTGATACTTCCTTACTAACTCTTTTAGTGGCTTCCAGGACAACCTTTCACACTCATAAATAAGTGCTTTGACATTTTTCGGTACTTTCTCCTGACTGATTGACTCGCATATTTCATTAATAGAATCTACTCTTGATACAGGTACTTTTATTGTAAATTGATCGTCTTTACCGAAAATCATCCTTATCTTTTTGTGTACTTCTTCGATTTGAACCTCAATATTTTTTACCATTTCCATCAAATTCAGTAATATATCACTTTTTCTTATTTCTGCAGGTGCTCTTAGTTGCTCAAGCATACTTTCTGCTACATGTGCATATTCTGATAACATATCGAAACCATAAGTTCCCCCATTTCCCTTAATGGTATGTAAGTTTCTGTACAGTTTATTTATATCCTCATCAGTGATCACATAAGGTATTGCAGAAGGATAGTCTTTTCTTTCTTTAATAGAAGAATTTAAATGCTTTTGTATCATTTCCTTACTTTTTTCCAGACGTGTAGTAGTATCTTCCATGAATTCAGCTATTTCATCAGGAGAGGTATTGGTTATGCTTAATATCATCTTAACCTCGTTTTCGTGTGCTGCCCTCTCTTTTTTCATCTGTATTTCTCTAAGATGTTTTTCTGTCTCGTCCATTGCAAGTATCATGATTTTGCTAAGTTTACCTTCTTTATCATATATTTTTTGATAAGAAATTGATACATATTCCTGCTCAGATTGTTCAGATGCAACCAGCTCAAGTTCATGTACCGGAGCAAGGCGCACTAATTTTTTCCACTTATTTACATTGTGGCGTTTTTTTACAAGAGCAAGCCATTTTTTAAATGAATCATTCTCTTTACTATCAAGTCGCAACAACTCATTTACACTATGAGATGATATATCCTCAACCTTTAAAATTTCATTCGCTCTTGCTGAATATTCCTTGTTAACCGTGCCGTCCAAATTGATTGTAAAAAGCCCCTGATCGATATTGTTAAGAATGTCATTAACCTGTTGCATTTTCTCATCTATTAAATCCTGCAGGTGATCAGTATATTTTTTAATGGTAGATCGCATTATTTCAAAATGTCTTGCTAAGTTTCCGATTTCATCATTACTTTCTGAAACTATAGAATGATCATATTCTCCGTTAGAGATAATTCTGGTTGATTCTACAAGTGAATCAATTGGACGGGTTATCTGGGATGCCAGATGCTTTGTTGTTATAAATCCAGCAGCAAGTGATAATAAACACAATGCGATAAGGAATAATATTATTCTGATTCGTGATCTGTTTCCTTCAGCTACTGCTGATTCTATTGAGGCCCGTATACTTTCTGTGGAAAATCCGTATCTTATATATCCAAGTACTTCCCCATGTGATTCTACAGGTGCTGCGAATTCGATAATTTCCATATTTTCATGCAAAAACTCCCTGTCAGACGCTTCATTCAATCCCGATACCCACACTGACATGCTGTCTTCCATGGGATCCCTTGATTGTGGAAATCCCTCTGGATTTTCGCAGCTGGCATACACCCAGGGAACTCTTGAATTATCCATATATATTCCATATTGTATATCTTCATCCTGTAACACCGTTGATGAAACCAGTGCTTGTATAGCCATAAACGCGTTATCTTCTGCCATACCGGTTAAGGCTATACTGTTGTTATTTACTAATATTCTTCCTTTAGCGAAAAGTGAATTTCTGATTGATGTAGTAGTATTTTCTATTTCCGTATTCATATGAATCATATTAAGAATAGTGACCACAGAGAGGGTTACAACAAAAATCATGGTAATTAAAACCATAAAATTAATGATAAGTTTTCGCTTAATACTTACAAATTCAGCCATGTGTTCCTCATACTTCTGAATATATTTTCTCCAACATTCTCTATACTGAGAGCAAGAGTATTTATTATACCAGACCAGAGGGTGCATGTCAAAGCAAATAAGTCTTCTAAATCCTATTTTTTTGTTAATCTACTATTTAGTCTTTGTAATCTGTTGATATATATATATATATATATATATAAGATTAATTGTATATATGACCACACAGAGCACTCGAACTATTGATCACCATTTATAGTACCTTTGATTTGGATGTACTTAACTACATCAGTAATGATTGGACATACTCAGGATGAAAGTTATATTTTAAGTAATAAAGACTGTGAGAGAATTTGCATGCCTAAAACTGCGTTAATAATCAATCCCTATATTCACGATTTTAAATTATATGATGAATGGATGCATCCCATTGGCCTTTATCTGCTTAAAGCTTTGCTACAAGAATCGGGCTATGAGACTCTTTTTTTCAACTGCCTGGAGCGTGATTCAAAAAAAACAGGTAAGTACAACACCGCAAAGTTTCGGTTTAAAGAGATAAAAAAGCCAACTCTCTATAAAAACATTAACCGAAAATTTAAACGATACGGTGTTTCAGGTAGTAGTTTCTTCTACTTTTTATCTCAACAAAACGAGCCCGATTTAATTTTCATTGGCAGCATGATGACTTACTGGCTCTCTGGAGTTAGTGAAACAATCCAAATTGTAAGAAAAGTATTTCCACACTCAAAGATTATTGTGGGAGGCATTGGAGCGAGGCTTTTTTCCTCCCATTTAGAACTCAAACACCCTGATTGTATGATTTTAAAAGACATTGGCGAGTTATACAGTAGTATTCATTTGAAGAAGGGTATTGAAATTAATAAGCTTTCATTAATCTCTGGGTTTTCGTGTTTAAAGAATGCATTTCACGCTCCCATTCTTACAACTCTCGGCTGCCCTTTTTCGTGCAGCTACTGTGCATCTTCTTTACTGCAACCTAACTTTTGGAAAAGAAGTTCAAATCTGGTTATTCATGAAATTGACTTTATGTCAAAACAGTTTGGAGTAGTAGATTTTGCCTTTTTTGATGATGCCCTTCTTGTGAAAGGATCTGATACTCTTTGTGCCATAAATAGGTATTGTAAAACTATATCCTCTCAATTTCGTTTTCATACACCCAATGGACTCCATATAAAATACATAGATCAGGAAAAATCTGACCTTATGTTTTCAATGGGCTTTAAAACAATTCGCCTGGGATATGAAACCGGAAGTACTAAGTATAGAAACCACACCGATTCAAAAGCTTCTAAACAGTCGATTACTGATAGGATTACTGTATTAAAGTCATCAGGGTTCAGGAAACAAAATATTGGTGTTTACATTATGGGTGGACTTGAAGGCCAGAATGCAGAAGAGTTGATCAGTGAATTGAACTTTGTTGCCTCACTTGGGGTAAAGGTTAAGCCGGTATTTCTTTCCCCGGTCCCTGGAACCAGAATCTTTGAGCACTATGCAAAATCATTCCCTCAGATCAGGATTAATCCTCTTTGGCATAATGATACCTTCTTTATCACACAACTACCAGGCTGGAGTAACGATATTATTGACAATATAAAAAAGACTGCAAATAAATTAAACCAATCCTAACAGGCTAATTTCTCGTAAAACGTAACTTGATATTCCAATTTAATTTGGGGGTTAATTTTCCACCTTGCCAACCTACATCAAGTACCTGCGAAAGCTGTAAACTACGCCAATCAAACTCATGTAATAAACTTACACCGATGTATTGGGTTAAAAGATCACCAAATCCAGAGACATTGGAGCTCTGGGAATTATCGCCCTCATCATTTTCATATATTGTTATATTATCTTCTATCCAGGAAGTAGGCCCAATCCAAAATCCTCTTCTTATCTTATACAGCGTTCTTAAATTTAAGTACACTCCGAAGTTATCCCGTTTACCATACGATTCAATAACATCCACCAAATCTTCTATATAATATGCAAATTCATTTGATTGTTGATGCCAATTATTAATATATATTCTCAGCTTTTCCTCAAAGCCGGTAGTATCGATAAAAAAGATAGCCTGTTTTAACCGTGTGGTGAAGTTACTTTGAAATCTCCAGTTTGATGTACCATCTTTACGGTAATTTGCTTCCATTCGGGCCATTACTCCGCCACCAAACATTTTGTTATTATAAATACGGGCCGTTAAACCAATATCAAAAAACAGATAGTTTCCTATAGCCGATTTTTCTTCTCCAAGAGGAGATCCCCCAACATAGAAAAAAGGACTCTCATAGGTACCAAATCCAAGAAACCCGTTGCCTATAGTTTTACCTATGTCAGTGGAATACAATCCCAGTCTATATGCCCCTGATTGGTAGCCGATATCAAAGCTCTTTCTATGAAGCTTTCTCATATCCGCTTTTCTTACCCGTTTATTGGCCTCCTCCACATGGAAGTATATCTGCTGTTTTGCAGTATTGCCAAAAGGATCAGTTGCTTTTAACAAGAATGTATGGAATCCTTCCCGATCGGTTGGAAGAGTGAAACTTCCGTTTTCCAAACTGTAGCTTTCTCCAAATGCATCATATACCTCGATAAGCAAGGGGTCATTATCTTCATCATAAACAACCGGCCGGTATTGGGCAAATTGGTTGAGATAATATCGATTGCTTGTAAGGCTGCTTAGAAACACGGGTGGACGATTCTCAATAACAGTTAGCTCTCTTATTACTTCATACTCTAAAGTGTCTATTCTAAAATGAAATATGATAGTATGAATTCCAGGATCAATGGGTCGTATTTTCAGCAATCCATCTCCAGTAGTATCGTTACTTCTATAATGTGTTTGTGCATCACCGGTAATATTCAACAATTCTACAGAATGATCATTTTCACTCCACCCCATCATCAGATCCGGCCATTTATAAACGTGTCCCTGAATGAGAGTATCTAAAGGTAACCTAAGGTCCAAATTAACCGTGCGGAATAGATCCTGAGGTGTTATAACCCCTAACTGTACCTCTTTTCTGGTTTCAGCTCCGAGCGGATCCCGTACAAAAAAATCAAAGGTGATAGTAGTATCTCTGTTAAAAAATGGAACATTCCATGTAATTTCCCCTGTGCTTTCATTAAGCTCCAGCTCATCGGGAGCATTCAATACTTTCACCTCTAATTCATTTAGAGTATGTTCGGCATCTGAAATTGATGGAGTATACTGAAATATCGTTCCTGAAATCACTGGTTCATTTACAGTAACATCCAAATGGGGAGCGGTGTTTTGGATAACACTCAGTGTACAAATAATGGATTTTGATTGCCCTCTGCTGTTTTCCACCGAAATTGTTATAGGATAGGAACCACTTTGTTGAGGAACACCACTTATTGTATGATTTTGCCTGTCCCAGTGAAGCCCTTCGGGAAGATTGGATGAAACACTGTAACTAAGCATTCCAGATGGTTCTGCAGGATCGACCGCCCATATTGTCCAGGAAAAAGATTGCCCAAGAAAGTTCCTTTGAGGTGGTGCTTTTGTTATTATTTCCAACTCACCATCACTCTCCCTTAGCGGTATTACATTTACAAAACTAAGCTCATTGAGTAACTGCCGAGGTGCAATCAGCGTCATGTGAGTACCCTCGAATCGCACAACCAATTCTCTTTGTGAAGGAGTGCTACCAAAGTAATCCTCAAAAATCTTCAGCAGTTCCCGACCAAGAGTATAGGCCTTTTTCTCATCCCCGTCCCTTAGCTGCCCGGCTCTTGAATCCCAAACTTGACTTCGAGCTCTTGCCTTAAGTGTTAAAAGAGGTATCTCTCTTAACCTGGAGAGTATCCCTAAGCTCTGCATTGTTTGCCAAACATCAGCATCTATTAATACCGCTCTATCGCTGAAACGAATTATATCCCCCTGAGAGATGCCTCTGTTAATGTCACGTATGTAAAAAATGGGTTGTCCCTGGGCCGCAAGCCTGTCAGCGAAATCAGAAGCAAGAGGCTCTTCCTGAAAAGGGATAATACCTACATGGCTAAGATACCCACTACCATAGACCTCAAAAACAGCAGTTACAAACAACGTACACAGTATTATTTGTGTTTTAGAAAGCCACCCATTGAAAAGTTTGCAACTGATATAAGAGATAAAAGTATTCAAAACCCTCTTCTTTCTTTTGTCCATTGCCTGAATTCTTTTTGCATTCTGACCGTATTTTCTTCCTCACCATAGTCGATTCTATTATTTACGGTGAACCATTCGTTTTCAGAAGAGCTCCACATTATGTCGCCAAAACGGTATGTTACTACTGAGCTATGACCTTTGGTACTAAAGGAAGTATATCGGTTACCTTCATGTACTATAACTGTTACTACCCCCTCATCGCTGAGGGCTTCTATATACGTTCTGTCTCCATCATCAGTAACAATTATCTTGTGCCCACTTAAACCAAACGCAGGCACATATGACTGAGCTTCTTTAGAGTAATCATCTGGATAGGTTTCTATCCACTCTGCCAGTATTTTCCAGTAGACATCCCGCTGGGCCTCTTCAAGCTTAGCCCTATCCATATTAATAAGGGGCACTAAAAACAGAAAAAACAGGACAAAAATCACCACCATAATCGAGAGGGCATCCTCCATTGAAATGGGATTACCCATGTCAAATTTTTGTCGCCTACCTCTATTCATTTTTACTCTCCAGATTTGGCACAGTTGAAGTGATCCCCTGAAGTTTTTGACTTATAAATTGCCTGTACTCATTTTCATACTCTATAAGTGTAGAAAACTTGTTTGCAAGGTCCTTTTCAAAAGGAATGATACTGTTTATGAGAGTGGAGGTATTTTCTACATGTTCAGCAAGATTTCTAATCTGCTCATCTATAGCAAGTTGTAATGATGTTACCTTTTCAGAAAATTCTTTTTGCATCTTAATTAAATAGTCGGTAGATTTTTTCTCAACATATTTCTTCTTAACCCATGGTTGCAGGTGAATAACACACCAATCATCAAGGTTGTTATTTGCCATTTCGTATTGATCCAGAGTCTTACTAAGTATTTGTATTGTAATTAGTTCAATAAAGATTGAAAGTGCAGTAGCAAAAAGGGTTGTAAGAATCGCATACGCATCACCATCAATTGCTTTCACTATATCGTTTATGAATTGAAATTCTCCATCACTACCTTGAAGCGAAAGCATCGCCTGTTTCATTGGTTCAAAGGTCATCAGGAGTCCAATAAGTGTACCCAAAAAACCAAGTTTTAGAGTCATGCGGTTTACTAAATTGTGAAACCCCAGTACTTTTGATGAGTTTTGGTCCCTTCGCAAGGCCGAGTTTTCAATTACCCTGTCAAAGCCATCAGTTTCACCCTGCTGCCCAAGTTTAATTAGCCTGAGTATACTCTCCCGTGTATCACTATAGGGTACGTGATTTAGAAGCTTGTTTTCAAGCATATAAAGATCAGGTTCATTACCAAATTTCTGTAAAACAGAAATAGTCTTTTCAGCCTTTTTTGTCCTTAAGCCGATATTTATTAACTGAAACAGAGCACCAAACTGACCGGCAACAAACAATATCAATAATGACCAGAGAAATATATCTGTATACCAGGTAGGCTCAAAATAAAAGAATCCAAGTGTTGCACCAGCAATCAAGGGAATGGGTAAAAGTAAAGCCATAAGCGCAACTTTCAGACAATCCTTAAAGTGCTTACCAGCCATACTTAGTATAGAATAGTCATTACTGATCCCCTGGGGTCTAATAGTATTCATAGTAACTCCTGCCCGTCTCTCTTCAGATTTAATCTCAACCTTGCCTTTAATCCAATATTATATCTGTTTAAATCTATGTAGTTAAAATGGAGCCTGAAAACATCCAGACTAATCGGTATTTCGTAATCACTTCCGGAAAAAAACGTAGTGCCCAGTTGTGGCATATCGATCGTAACTCCTGGTATGTAAACATTACCTGATTTGACCAGAGTAGCTCCCCAGGTACCAAAACCCGTTGGAAGGTCATTAATACTAAATTTTAAAACCGGATAGAGATAATTATCCTTATCAATCGTCATTACAACACCGAATTTTGAGAACTTGAAATGAAAATTGTGTACAAAATTAACCCTGTTCTGAGTATCTAATTCCCAGCTATTTAATGTAAGTGCAGATGATTCAACTTCACCATCCATGATTTCCGTTATATCACTTTCTAACCAGAAGTACTGGGGAAGAATAGTGGAAAGACGTTTCATTTCATATCTTACAAAAGGTACTCCCAAACTAAGAGAAAAAGTCGATCTGTAATACCTGTTTTTATTCAGTTCTTTAAGATGGTCGGTGGTATGTCCACGATGCCAATAGTGTCCAAAACCAGCTCCTATGTAAAAGTATAGAAAACTGGTCATCACATCCCATTTAAGCGAATTTCTAATCACATTTATCCTACTACCAACAGATTCAAGTTGGTAAGAGACAAACAACCCTGTTTCCCAGGATCCAAAGTCAAGCATCCTATGTAACCTGGTCTGCAGATCAATTTGTGAATCAAACAGCGTATCCCAAACCGGCCGTAAGTCACTGTCTTCTGGGGTGCTGGGTTCTTTTCGCGTGTCGAATCCTGCAGGGGTGTCGAAAAATTTTGGATATTGTTCGGTGAATCGCTTGCTTTTATCTTCAGAAATAACCTTGTATTGTGTCCCGTTACGAAAAAGTAGTAAAACCGGTTTTTCATAAGTAGTATCTAAACACAACGCATACTCAACACCCAATTCCACTGAACGACCAACTCTTATCCCAAACTCATTTAGTATATCTTCATTATTTAGTATTTTAGGACTACACAGAGCCTTTGCTCCCTGTGGAAAAAGCAATAAAGTTAGAAAAATTAAGCCTATTTTATATACAAAATATGAAGATAATTTAGATGAAGCGTTGTTATTCTCTTTTTTAACCAAGTTGTTTTATCCTTAATTATTCCAAAACTTTGTTAACCATATGGGTGATAGTAGCTATAAAATGAATCAAACAATTGGATGCGTCAAGCTCAAGATCCACTTTTTCTATTAATAAATGCAAAATGCGGTCCTATACTAGCCCAATGCTCACTTTTTTTCTGCTTATCTGCACAGAAATGCATCTATAAAGGGCATATCTAACCATAATGAAATAATGTATATTATGTGCATTATTTCAATTACTACTAACATTCACCTGTGAGGTGTTTGATCAGTTCCCACTCACTTTCTAAAATAATTTGGCTTGCATCAAGCTTACTTGGTAAAACGTGGCGCGTTAAGACCCACCATCCCGGTTCAATAAAACCTTTCTCACCTCAACAGGATGGCGTTTTTTGCTTCTGGCACTCACGGCTACTTGCCATTTCATATGTTTTCCGTAACACGGGTAAAACAGCTGTAGTTTCCTCCAGCCGTGATGGAAAGCTGGCAGCACAGGTAGCGAGGCTTTGGAATCATGATGTTATTTTTGGCTCTTCTTCACGCGGTGGTTCTTCTGCACTGAGGCAGTGTTTTCGCGTTTTAAGAGATGGTCGACCAATTGGGATTACACCCGATGGTCCCAAAGGACCGGCTCAGGTAGTGAAACCGGGTGTAGCACAATTATCACTTAAAAGTAAGAAGCCTGTGATCATTATGACTGTAAGAGCCAGTAGTGCCTGGAGATTGAAATCCTGGGACCGGTTTATGATTCCTAAACCATTCTCTCGTTTAACTGTCGAGCTGAGTGACCCCATTGATCCACTCGCTTTTTCATCTGAAGACAACCCGGAAGAATCCCTTAGAGCCGAAATTCAAAAAAGAATGCATAAAGATGACACCATCTAAAAGTACCTGGCCCGAAAATCTGTTTATTCTTATCCCAACCTACAAATCCAGAAAAGAACTCATGGATTTTTTGTCTGATCTTTTAAAAACAGTCCCCCGGGAAAAAATCTGTATTGTGGATGATGCCTCCAAAGATGGAACTGAAAAAGCATGCAAAGATCGTGGAATTTTTTGTATTGTACACAAAAGTAACCAGGGTAAAGGCGCAGCTCTTTTAAATGGGTTCAGCTACCTTTTAACGCAAAAAGATGCTCGCTGGATACTAACGATGGACGCTGATGGCCAACACTCACCAAAGGACCTGCCCTCCTTTTTGAAAGTAATCTCAGAGCAGCCCGATGTGGGACTTTGTATTGGGGCCCGATCAATGAAGCCTGGTGTTATGCCTCTTGCCCGTATATGCTCTAATCGACTAACCTCCTCCTTCTTAAGCCTTTTAACCCTTAGGTTAATCAAAGACAGTCAGTGCGGCTACCGACTCTACTCCTCTGAACTACTCAAAAAGTTAGATATTCAGTATAACAGATTTGAGATGGAGTCAGAAGTGATCCTTAAAGCTGCTTTTATGAATTTTCCAATCAGTTTCATTCAAGTGCATACATTATATTTGAATGGGCCCAGTCATATCTCTCATTTTCGGGATACACTTAGATGGCTTAAAGCTGTTCTTCATATCTGGGTGAGCCTTCTTAGGCACAATGACTCTAAAAGAAACAGCTAAATTCAAACAACTGAAATGCAGAGCATGAAGTTTCACTTTTCCTTAAATCTGGTGTCATAAATGAGCATTAATCATATAAAACCTGAAATTGCATGTGAACGGTTGATTCGAAAACTCAGAGAAAAAGGGATTAAAAACGAAAAAGTGCTACAGGCTTTTCGTAGTGTTCCAAGACACCTCTTTGTTGATGGAGCCATGTACGCTCAGGCTTATGACGATAATGCGCTCCCAATAGGCACTGGTCAGACAATATCCCAGCCTTTTGTGGTAGCATTAATGACCGAGTTGCTTGATTTGGGTAAAGACGACAAAATTCTTGAAATTGGTACAGGTTCCGGGTTTCAAAGTGCCATATTGGCGCAATTTTCACGACGCGTTTATACTATAGAACGCCATCGCGATCTTGCTGAAGCTGCTCGTAAACGACTAAGAGAACAGGGATATGCAAATGTGGTGATAAAGGTTGGTGATGGTAGCAATGGCTGGCCTCAATTTGGGCCCTTTGACCGAATAATTGTCACTGCCGGAGCACCTGTAACCCCAGCTACCCTGCAGACTCAGCTTGCAGTGGGCGGTTTGATGGTGGTGCCTACAGGGGATCGCCAAAAACAGGAACTTTTAGTCTATAAAAAAACACCTCAGGGGTTTGAAACACACAGCGCCGGCAGCGTAGTGTTTGTACCTCTGGTAGGTCAACACGGATGGAAATAGGATAAAGACACACTATCGAGGCGTCCAATCCGTAATAGGTAACTATTTATCAAAATCAGCACTGGTGTATCCAGGCACGGAGAAACTATGCTTTTGTGGGTAAAACACCTCGGTTGCGGTTTTTTAATTGGGGCAGCCAATGTCGTTCCAGGGGTATCCGGAGGCTCACTCCTACTTTTACTTGGATTATACCAAAGAGTTATGTCTGCCCTGAGCGAATTAAAGGGCAACTTTTTCCATAAAACAATACGTCACAGCTCAGGTCTGTTATTTTCTTCACAACGAAAAAAACACTTTGACTCTCTTTTAGAATTATTTAAAGGCATTGATGGAATATTTTTGTGCCAAATAGCTATTGGTGCAGCTCTTTCTATCCTTTTGCTTTCTGATCTGATTGATTATCTCCTTGATAATCAATTCACAAATACCTATGCCTTCTTTTTTGGACTCATTCTTGTCTCCATTTTCTACTCATTGCGCTTTCTCAAAAAAAGAAGGGCTTATCACCTAATACCCATGCTTATCGGAGCAATACTTACAATTTATATAAGCTCCGCAGTGAATCCTGCTGATAGTGTCATTTTAAAATCGGAGCATTATAAGAGTATATATGAAACTCAAATTACCGACGATTCTGATACCCCGGAACCTACTTCAACAAATTTTGCATCAAGCTATACCTTAACCGACTTACTGTTTTCATCGATTTCAGGAGCAGTGTCATTGAGTGCCATGATACTTCCGGGCGTCAGTGGTTCACTTGTATTAATTCTAATGGGACAATATGGGGAAGTCATAAGTGCAGTATCGGGGCTGAGAACATTTGAGATCGATTCCTTTATCTTCCTAACCTTTTTTGCTTTAGGGATGATTTTTGGCACTCTTTTGTTTGCAAGAGTAATAAATTGGGTTCTAAAACGTTTTTATAACGGTACCATAGCCCTTCTTATTGGCCTTATGGCTGGTTCATTACATGCTCTATGGCCATTTAAAAGAGTGGTAGTGATGGATCAGTATATAAGAACACCTGAAGGAATATCTCTTTTAAATAATATCTCTGTATACACAAATATTAACACTTTGCCTTCTGGAGGCTCAGAGTTTCTCCAGGCTCTGCTGCTTTGCCTTTCAGGCATATCAATTATGATTTTACTGAGTTACTATGGAAGAAAAAAAACAGTACAGTTTCAATGAAATTAATCACACCCTCATTTCCTTGTAGAGGGTTGTGTCGGAATGTATCTTAATAAGTTTTCAAATAGCCATCTTTCATTTTATAAGAGGAGAATATATGTCACGAAAAATGGTTCCACATGACGGTAATTCGGCTACCGCCCACGTGGCACACGCCGTTAACGAGGTCATCGCAATATACCCCATTACCCCATCTTCTGGAATGGGAGAAATTTCTGATGAAAAATCTGCTGCCGGAGAGAAAAATATCTGGGGCACAGTACCTACTGTTTCTGAGCTTCAGTCTGAAGGTGGTGCAGCAGGAGCGGTTCATGGAGCTCTTTGTGCCGGTGCACTGACTACTACATTTACTGCATCTCAGGGTCTTCTGCTTATGATCCCTAACATGTATAAAATCGCAGGTGAACTTACACCTACCGTGTTTCACGTATCTGCGCGTTCTCTGGCATGTCAGGGTCTTTCAATCTTTGGGGATCACAGTGACGTAATGTCTGTACGTCAGACAGGTTTCGCACTCCTCTCCTCCACTACCGTTCAGGAAGCAATGGACTTTTCACTTATTGCTCACGCTGCCACACTCGAAGCACGTGTTCCTTTTTTACATTTCTTCGATGGGTTCCGTACCTCTCATGAGATGCAAAAAATTGATGAACTGTCATTTGATGATATGCGCGCAATGATTGATTCCGAAATGGTACGTGCACATCGTAACCGTTCAATGTCACCGGATCACCCAACAATCAAGGGTACAGCTCAAAATCCTGATGTGTATTTTCAGGGCCGTGAAACTGTAAACCCCTACTATGATAAATGCGCTCAAATCGTTCAAAAGTATATGGACAAATTTGCTGAACTTACTGGCAGACAGTACCACCTTTTTGATTACGAAGGTGCACCGGATGCAGAAAAAGTTATAGTAATTATGGGCTCTGGAGCCGATACAGTACACGAAACAGTTGACTATCTCAACTCAAAGGGCGAAAAAACCGGTGTTCTTAAAGTTCGCCTCTACCGTCCTTTTGATGCAAACGCTCTGTTGGCTGCTTTGCCTTCAACAGTTAAAAAGATTGCTGTATTGGACAGAACAAAGGAACCTGGATCACTGGGTGAGCCCCTTTATGAAGATATTCGCACCGCAATCGGAGAATCGATGCAGGAAAGCGACTCAAAATTCACTGCATGGCCTACTGTTATTGGCGGTCGCTACGGTCTTGGTTCAGCTGAGTTTACCCCGGCTATGATCAAAGCTACCTTTGATGAACTCGACAAGAGCAAACCTAAAAACCATTTCGTAATAGGTATAAATGATAATGTCGCCGGGAGTTCCCTTGAATTTGACAAGTCATTTTCTGTAGAAACTGATGATGTTTACCGCGCACTCTTTTACGGACTTGGTTCAGATGGTACAGTCAGTGCCAATAAAAACAGTATCAAAATTATAACAGATAAGACTGATAACAACACTCAGGGTTATTTCGTTTACGATTCAAAGAAAGCCGGTACGGTTACTGTTTCTCATCTGAGATTTGGAAAAAATGACATTCGCCGTCCCTATCTTATCTCTACTGCTAACTTCCTTGCATGTCACAACTTCTCATTCATTGAAAAATATGACATGTTAAAAAATCTCGTTGAAGGCGGGACATTCCTGTTAACTTCACAGTACGATAAAGATACTGTTTGGGAAAACATTCCAGGGAAAATACAGAAACAGATAATCGATAAAAAGCTTGATTTTTACGTGATTGATGCTGTTGGGATAGCTCAGGACATCGGACTTGGACCACGTATTAACACTATCATGCAGACCGCTTTCTTCAAGATTTCTAAAGTTATCGATGAAAAAGTTGCGATCGATGCCATAAAAGATGCTATCAAAAAGACCTATGGCAGTAAAGGTGAAGCGATAGTTAATATGAATATAGAATCTATCGACAAAGCTCTTGGTGGGGTCCAGAAAGTCGAGTATCCGGACAAAGTAACCAACGCAATTGAAGAACGCGCTGCAGTTGCAGATAATGCGCCAGATTTTGTTAAAACCGTTACTGCTAAAATTATGAAGCAGGAAGGTGACCAGATCCCTGTATCTGATATGCCTGCTGATGGTGTTTGGCCTGTAGGGACAACAAAGTTTGAGAAGCGTAACATTGCAGTTGAAATCCCGGTCTGGAATCCTGAAACCTGTATTCAGTGTAACCGCTGTTCACTGGTCTGTCCTCATGCCGTAATCAGACCTAAAGTTTATGATGCGAATCATTTGGATAATGCTCCTGAAACTTTCAAATCAACTGATGCGAAAGGAAAAGAGTTCGCAGGTATGAAGTATACCCTTCAGGTAGCACCGGAAGATTGTACCGGATGTGGTATCTGTGTACAGAACTGCCCAGCGAAAGCAAAAGAAGCTATCACTATGCAGCCCCAGAGTCCGCTTCGCGAACAGGAAGCAAAAAACTGGGACTTTTTCCTAAGCATTCCCGACACTGATCCTTCAAAAATTAACAGCAACACTGTTAAGGGCAGTCAGCTTATTCGTCCCCTCTTTGAATTCAGTGGAGCATGTGCGGGATGTGGCGAAACAGCTTATATTAAACTGGTTTCTCAGCTGGTTGGTGACAGAGCGTACATAGGTAACGCAACTGGTTGTTCCTCTATTTACGGTGGTAACCTGCCAACTACTCCATACACCACCCGTGATGATGGAAGAGGACCTACATGGAACAACTCACTTTTCGAAGATAATGCTGAGCTTGCATTCGGTATGCGTCTTACAGTAGATAAATTCGAAGAGTATGCACGAGAACTTTGTGAACGCGTTATGGCTGAAGATTGCTGTAGTGCTGAAGTGAAAAACCTCATTGGTGAAATCGTCAGCGCTGAGCAGAAAACACAAAATCAGATTGAAGAGCAGCGGGGACGTGTTGAAAAAGTGAAAAGTGAAATTTCAGGCTGCTCCTCTGAACTATGCAAGGAACTTACTACCGTTATAGACTATCTGGTGAAAAAATCAGTTTGGGCTGTCGGTGGTGATGGATGGGCATATGATATAGGATATGGTGGTTTGGATCATGTACTTGCTACTGGTAAAAATGTAAATATTTTGGTACTTGATACTGAAGTTTACTCAAACACCGGTGGACAGTCATCGAAATCTACTCCTATGGGTGCAGTTGCAAAATTTGCAGCCAGTGGTAAACCAACCATCAAAAAAGATCTGTCCATGATTGCAATGAGCTATGGCTACATCTACGTTGCCCGTATTGCTCTGGGTGCAAACCAAAACCAGGCAATTAAGGCTATAGCTGAAGCTGAAGCGTACGATGGACCAAGTCTTATTCTGGCATATTCACACTGTATTGCTCATGGTATCAATATGGTTAATGGATACGAAGCACAAAAGCTGGCAGTAGAGTCCGGACACTGGCCACTCTACCGCTACAACCCAGATCTTTCTCTGGAAGGTAAAAATCCTTTTATCCTTGATAGTAAAGATCCTTCAATCTCTCTTGCAGATTACGTATACAGCGAAAACCGCTATAAGATTCTGCAGCGTTCAAATCCTGAGATCTCTAAGAATCTCATCGATAACGCTCAGAAATCTGTCGTGGCGAAGTTTAAAATGCTAAAACAGCTCGCTGCAAAAGAAGATTAAATAACTCAAATTATTTGATCAACATTAAAGGCTCCGAAGGAAACTTCGGGGCCTTTTTTTTAACCCCACCTGCTCTATTTGTAAAAACCGGGCTACTACTTTCATCTCCCTACTCTGGACCTGATATCATTCCAAGCTTTTCCTAAAATGACCAAGAATTAAATGCAATGCATAAAACACTCTGAAGGATTTTACAAAAAAAACTCTAGTAGTATTTAGAAAAATTGTTACTAAACAGGCTATGTTTAAGCAGTAATGAACTCTGAGCTTTTCCTTTTTGGATCTTGGAAAACAACATCATAACTCATACAAGTTAAATGAAATATTC
>JARUKZ010000048.1 GCA_029688955.1 Chitinispirillales bacterium ANBcel5
TTCAATTTAAAATGAAGCTACTCAGTAGGTGATTAGTCTCATTTCAATTTAAAATGGAGCTACTCAGTAGGTGATTAGTCTCATTTCAATTTAAAATGGAGCTACTCAGTAGGTGATTAGTCTCATTTCAATTTAAAATGAAGCTACTTAGTAGGTGATCAGTCTCATTTCAATTTAAAATGGAGCTACTCAGTAGGTGATCAGTCTCATTTCAATTTAAAATGGAGCTACTCAGTAGGTGATCAGTCTCATTTCAATTTGAAATGGAGCTACTCAGTAGGTGATTAGTCTCATTTCAATTTAAAATGAAGCTACTCAGTAGGTGATCAGTCTCATTTCAATTTAAAATGAAGCTACTCAGTAGGTGATTAGTCTCATTTCAATTTAAAATGAAGCTACTCAGTAGGTGATCAGTCTCATTTCAATTTGAAATGGAGCTACTCCATAGGTGATTAGTCTCATTTCAATTTAAAATGAAGCTACTCAGTAGGTGATCAGTCTCATTTCAATTTGAAATGGAGCTACTCCATAGGTGATTAGTCTCATTTCAATTTAAAATGAAGCTACTCCATAGGTGATTAGTCTCATTTCAATTTAAAATGGAGCTACTCAGTAGGTGATCAGTCCCATTTCAATTTAAAATGAAGCTACTCCATAGGTGATCAGTCTCATTTCAATTTAAAATGGAGCTACTCAGTAGGTGATCAGTCTCATTTCAATTTAAAATAGAGCTACTCAGTAGGTGATCAGTCTCATTTCAATTTGAAATGAAGCTACTCAGCAGGTGATCAGTCTCATTTCAAATTGAAATGGAGGGTGTGTCAAAATTTTTGTGTAAATTCGTTTTCTGTTCTTTACTTTCTTAATCTACCTTCGTAAAGTATTTCCAGTTGGCTACATATCAGCCTCCATCCAAGGATTGGGTTATTCCACTTCTTAACAATATTAATAATCGAAAGGTATAAAAGCTTCTCGACAGACTGATCTGATGGGAAGCTCCCTTTGGTTTTAAGCACTCTTCTTAGCCCCTTATTCACTGACTCTATGGTGTTGGTTGTATAGACGATTTTCCTCAGTTCTGCAGGGTAGGAAAGGCAAGGAACAATCAGATCCCAGTTATTCTTCCAGATCTTCAGTACATGGGGGTATTTTCCTTTCCACTTTGACTCAAGTGCTTCAAGAGCCTCTCTTGCATGATCCTCATTTGTGGCCCGATAGATATCCTGTAAGTCACTAATAAGGGCAGGCTTGTCTTTATAATACACAAAACGAAGGCTGTTGCGGATCAAGTGTACAATGCAGAGCTGGACCACTGTATTAGGAAAAACCGCATTAATCGCTTGCTCAAAGCCCTTCAGTCCATCTACGCAGGCTATCAGTATATCCTCAACCCCTCTCTGCTTGAGCTCATCGAGTATTGCCATCCAGAACGATGCACCCTCTTGTTGCTGTATCCAAAGCCCCAGAATGTCCCGCATGCCATCGCTATCTACACCAATCGCCAGATATACCGCTTTTTTCACAACCTTTGACTTTTACTCCAACTTAGTTGGGGTCGGACCAGAATTAGACGACCTAATTGCTTAAATTGAGCTGTAAAGGGCAAAACCATCTGTCTTTTAGCCAAATATCCCGGTCTTAGAGCTCGATGGGAAGGCATCTCATCAAGCTCTAAGAAATAAAATGAAAAAATGATGCCTCACTGTTCTCTGAACTGGAACCCAGACTAAACACTGCAGTTCGTAATGCCAGGCGGCTCTTAGATGATGTCACTGACAGAAACATCTCACCCACAGATACTAACCCTTGCACAAAAATAGTTGATCTGGTTGAAATGTTTAAAAAGCTACTCGAAGAGAAAAAGAAAACTTGAGATCGCTATGATTAACGAACGTTTTTCTTATACACCTCCCGGGGAATAATGGAGGCCCCGACACTCTACAAGCCACCTCTTAGTAATCTTCACCCAGGCGCTCCTTATCAACTGTTAGTGGGTAAGGATGATGCGGTCGATGGATTTTTGCTACGTTGTGGCGCTTGGGCATTGGGGTGAAGAAGGGGAAAGCTTCGAGCTTGGCTTTGCTCACCTTGAGCGTAGGTCTGTTGGAGTCGCAGGGTTGGGGGTACCGGTTCCGTGTGACTGCATTTACTTCCATAGGGTACAATCCTGCCAGTTCTTTTCAAAACCCATAGGCCCTTTTGGAACTTGGGGGTATCTACTAAAAAGATCGATTAATCTGTTCTTCCAATCGCTCTGTGGAGCTATTCGGTTGAGCATATATTTAAGTACCGTAAGCACTCCGAAAATTCTGTTCCCTTTTACTTCAATCGGATAATGCCATTCAGGATACTTGTTCTTTCTTGGGATTAATGCACGGTACCCCAGTTCCCGGTTCCACAAACGTGAGTGGTGTGCACAGATGTTTCTCACTCCATTTAACGATCTCATCCATGATAGCAGTACATCATCTGCAACACCATACAGTGCTCCCAATTTTTGGCGGATAGACTTTTCTACACCATTAAGTAGAGTTAATGTCATTCCAAAAGACATGATCTCTGCTGCCATCCAGAAAGGAAGGTCTTTGTGGTAGTCACCATATTTGGAAACGAAATGTTTTACAAAGACTTCTTTGTTGCGGATTCGTTCCTTTTCAAGTTTTTTAGGAAGTCGGCATGCTTTTCAGAGCTGATACGGGGTAGTGTTGTGGGTGCTGTGTATCCGAAAGGCCCATACAGGTGTGTATGTATGCAGACAAGGTTGGTTCGAACAGCAATTTCTACCCGTTCGATTGCATCAAGCACAACTATTCGTAACTGCCGGTCAAAGGTGTGGCGTTTACAGACGGTTCAAAATTTGTACCACTTTTGTAGGAATCATCGGATTTTCTAAAAGGGAACAGATAACCACTTAGACGGTAATAACTGACTGATTCCAGTCGCTTAATTAGAGTGGTACGATCTGCTATTAAACCACGTTCAAGCAGAAGATCTGCCTGGGCTTCAAAGGTTAGTGGCGGTTTAGTGTATTTCATATCCCACTACCCCCACAAAACGAAAACCCCCCAGAATTGAGCGTTCCGCAGGGCGAAAGAGGCTTGGGGGGTATGCTACTGCTAATATACCACAAAAATTGTTCCGGTGCGTATACTTGTTGTAATTAATAATTCCGTAGATGATAGAAATGTTTGTTGTAAAGTATAGCCTCGGTGCACCACAAAGATTATTGTTGTTTTGTCCTGTGAGCTGTTGAAACTGGTATGGGTTTAAATCGCCCTAAAAATGTTAACCTAAAGAAATAGGGGTATGTACTAACTTCTCTAAACCTCTCTTTACACACTCAAACTGAACCAACTCCTGTTCAAGCCTCACCGCTTTCCCCAATTGATCTTCAACAAGCTCTTCATAGAGGGACGTCTCCTGCTTACTGAGATTATCAAGCCTTGCATTTGAAGGTACTTTCTCCTCAACCCAATGATCCCTATGAGCAAGAAGCGTATCACGGTCCATCAAAAATGACTGTGCCTGTGGAAAGAAGACTCTGAATTGATTCAAAATGGCAAATCCGTGTGTGTCGATATCGCCCCAGTACCAAATCGCCTTTTGTTTGAGCCATTGCGCATTTTCAAGATAGTCAAATCCATAGCCCCGGCCAAAAATAACAATCGCGCCTTTAACGGAAGGAAAACAGAGCCCGTTGATATCGTTTTCCGTTACAAAAACATGCTCTGCATCGATATTTAACCTGCAAAACTGATCTGCAGGAAGAGCCATGTCACTAAGCCCGTTTATACATAGATCAGAGTCCAGTATTCTGAATCTGATAAGGGGTTGTTTGGATAGAAAACCGTAGCGAGGTTCAAAGTATCTTGTCCCACTGTACAGAGTATATATTTGTGATGAGTCAAGAATCAGGTCAAGCCATTCACCGAGAACTTTTTTGTGTTTTTCTATGAATTTTGTGTCGACCCGGTGAATGGAGATCTGCCTGATATAAATACCGGGTCTGGGGTGTCGCAAAATCCATTCGACGACAGCGATAAGTCGGTCTAAAACCGGGGCAAGTTCAAGAAGACAAAAGGGTCTGCTATACACCCACGATTCGAGTTTTGGAAGTGCTGTTAAAAGCTTCTGAGAAGCATCCTTGAACACAGTACTCAGTCTGTTCTTGTTTAAAAACTTCGTAATGTTTTCAATGTTTTCAAACTGAACCGCCACAGGTATTGTATTACGACCGACTTCACGGAAATTGAATTCACTCCATACGACGGTATAGGGCAACTGCGCAACTGTTGTGGTTCTGTACATTTTGGCCCACTCCATTGCCGGACCAAAATTGTCGCTTAGTGATTTTCCTTTTGGAAATTTAAGAGCAATCTCCATGGGAAAAGTGATAGTGGGTTTTAGGGTTTCCCGAAGAAAGTCGCCCTTTTTCCATTTTCGCAGCAGAAGGTTTTTAATATCATCGGTAGTGGTCCATCGATTCACTTTACTTTTGTTCACAAGGCATTGGCCTCTTTTTCTGCAACATACTCTTCAATGGTGAGATTACGCAGCATCGATTCCCGTCCTTCGGGGCTGTACACAAATCCTACAGATGACACATAAGGTTCTATTATATGTATTTTCTGAAGCGGGGTTACAATCAAGAGCTGCAGGTTGAGGCGCTTGAAAAGTTCGAGTCCAAACCGGGCGGATTCATCAGACCCTCTCCCAAATGCTTCATCAATAACCACGAAACGAAAACTTCTGGAGCGAATCTCACCCCATTCCAGCCCAAACTGGTAGGCAAGGCTTGCCGCAAGAACTGTGTACGCAAGTTTCTCTTTTTGCCCACCCGACTTGCCGCCTGAATCGGTGTAGTGCTCATATTCGCTATGGTCCTCCATGTACCGCTCTGATGCTGCGAAGCTAAACCAGTTACGGACATCGGTGACCTTTTGTGTCCAGCGCTTATCCATATCGGATGAACCTTCACGGCCACGAAACCGGTCAATTATTGCTTTGACCTGAAGAAATTTGCTTTCCGCATACTGATCCGTTTCTGACCCTGTCAGACTACCCTCGGTGCATGCCCGCAGAGCCATTCTGAAATCCCGTACTTCGGCATCGGTGTTCTCCTGTGCTTCAAGCACAATATAGCGGCCCTTATTGTATTCTATTGCAGTAAGGGATTGGTTGATCCTTTCAATTCGCTCCCGTATCTCCTGGCGTTCGCGGTTAAGCTGAGACTGAAAGTTTGCAATCTCTCTAATAGTATTTTCATTCAGCAGTTCCTTAAAACGGTGCTCAAACTTTGGGAGATCATCGGCTTCAAGTTGTGCAAGCATTGTGCGAAATTCAGATCCCGATTCGATTGTTGCGTCGATATCTGCAGTTTCGGCAATGTTATCCCGGCGATAATCCTGCATAGCACGAATGATCTTTTCTGAAAGTGTTCTTAGCTTCTTCTCTTCAGAGTCAATTTTTCCCTGGAGGTGTTCACGGATCTCCTGCTGCCTGATATCACACGACTCAACCCTCAGTGTATGAGTTCCCAGCACTTTGTCTCGAACTGCATTTAGCTGTTCGATACGTGAATCTTCAAGCCGGTTTATTTCACCGCGAATGATCTCCCTGCACTGTTCGAGCAGCTCTTTTGCGTTACTCTGCTTCTCCTCGTTTTTCGACCTCGCATCCTTAAATGAATCAAGTTGTGATTCAGATTCCTTTAGATCCCTGTTAAGTTGCTCAAGTTTTATGTTAAGTGTTTTAAGGACATCAGATGCACTTTCCAGTTCCTTGCGCTCCTGCTCCAGTTCAACAATTCGTACTGACAAAGGTTTCCAGTCGATCTCTTCAAAGCTGGAAAAAGAATCAAGGCGAACCAGGTTTTCACTACGAATCCTGAGCTGTTTAAGTTTGCTTTGCAGGTCACTTATTGTAACAGCACAACCCTGAATCTCCTTTTCAAGACTTAGTATCTGTTCCTCTAGCGCTTTCAGTTTAGCTTTATTATCCCATCCAAGCACATAACGGCTTCTGTCATGCAAAGTAAACCGGTCATCCTTTTCGTGACGGTTTGCGGTGCCTTTAATCTGACCAGAAACAGTAAGCGCCTGTTTCTCTTTGCGAAACTGTTCGAGGGATGAACAGCAAACAAAGTCAAACCTTCTTACAAGTTGCGTTTCAAGCCAGGAGTAAAATTCGCTGTCTGGTTTAACCGATAGTTTTCTGACCATACTGTCCGGATGAAGGTCGGCTGCGCTTTTAGTTTGTTTTGAAACAGTACGGTAGTAAACAAGTCGCCCCTTAAGATCGGTGGAATCCACCCAGGATGATACATCTTTATACAGGCGATCGGGTACAAGCAGTGACATAGCAAAATTGTGAAGCACACGTTCGATTGCCCCCTCCCACTCACTATCTTCTGCTCTTACCTGCAAGAGTTCCCCGGCAAAGGGTATCTCCTGTTCACTGATACCGAGGGCTTTGCACAATTCATCCCTGATTCTGATTTGATGCGAATCGATATTACTGCGCCGCTTGCGCAGAGACTCAACCTCTTCTGTCACTTTACTGTGCTCTTCACGAAGACGGGCCATCTGCACGTCCTCTTCACGGCGACTGTTTTCAAGATGTGCCTCTTGCTCCTCATTACTGTCCATTGCTTTACTGATATACTGTCGGTTAGTGAGGAATGCTTCCAGAGAAAGCGCGTTTTCAAAAGAGAGCTGTTCTGCCAGGGTATTGTACTGATTAAACGCCTGCAGGCGTTTTTCTTTGTCAGATCCAAGGCCATTTATCTCACCCTTAAGGCGCTCCAACCGGTCGCCTCCGTTGTCGGCTATGGCCTGCTTAAGCTCATCGCGCTCTCCCTGCTTTTGGGTGATAGTACCTTTTGTCTGTTCTATATTTCCATTCAGTCTGACATGATCATCCGTAAGGCTTTTGAGTCTTTTTTCAAGCAGCTGGCTTTTTAACCGGGCAAAGTAGGATCTAAGGGAGTCACGGAGAACTCTGTAGTTCTGACAGTGCTCTAAGGTTTTATGATGTTTATCTAAATCATTTACAATGGGCGTAAGTTTTTGAACCTGAGATTTTGCTTTAAGTACAGCCTCATGAGCCCGGTTGAGATCATCAAAATGAGAAATCAGTGCGGCAATCCGTGACTCTACATCAAAGGGCTCAAGCATATGCATTCTGACAAAATCGGTGAGATTACCCACTGATTTCATCGATACAGTCTGATGAAACAGCTCCAGTGCCTGTTCATTTTCAATGCCGAAGCGGCGGCGAAATGATGCCGCATAAGGGGGAAAGCTATCGTACACTCCCTCCACCCTGGGAATGGCCTTAATTTTCTTTTTCAGGTCTTTAATGTCGGAGCCAAAACCGGAAAAGTGCCGGGCAATGGTTAGTTCACAATCTGCAACCACGAAAAAACGGTTAGGCTGTGCTGAAGGGTCCTTTTGCCAGAATACCTGTGCAAGTGTAACGGTTTGATGATAGCCGGTGTTTGCAAAAACTCCAAGAATGACAGAGAAGCTGCTTTGGTCTCTTAATGCAACAGGTTTGGCTCCCACACCTCCATCGTTGCGTTCGGTCTTGTAATAACCGTTAACATACGATCGCAGCGAACGCTCTTTTGTATCAGCACCGGCTGCCTTGTTGTACACAATCCTGTGTGATGGAAAAAGCAATGTGGTGATCGCGTCTACTATGGTTGATTTACCAGATCCGATATCACCGGTAAGAAGAGCATTTTTTCCTTCAGGAGAGATGGTCCATACTTTCTGATGGAATGTGCCCCAGTTGTATACTTCTGCGCGGTTGAGTCTAAACCCCGCAAGCGCATCATTTTCATCAAAACTAAACGATAGCTGATCATTCATCCTCTGCACCCCTCCCTGATAGCAGATACTCCTTTATCCGCAGATCAAATTCATTGAGCCACTGAGCATCGATAAACACCTTGAGAATTCTGCGCACTTCGATAGTGTCTTTATCAGAGCGCAAATAACGAATAAAACCCATGTCAGCAATTTTTTTCAGATAAGATTCTACCTGATTAACAATTTTTACTTCGTTTGATCCTGATGGAAGAAAAGTAGTAATCATTTCAATTACATCATTTTTACTTAATATAAGACGATTGTCGCTGCTTGTAGCGTCATGTTCAGCCAATCGTCGCCGAAGCAGTGCGAGCAAAAGACTGACAGGGTAGGAGAGTTGGCGGCGGCTTATAAGGCGTGGCATCTCTTCGCCCTCTTCCTGCTCATCAATCGTTTTTAACCAGGCAAACCCCTCCTCTTCGGAAATTTCAAGCGATAATCCTATCTGCTTTGCATAATCCCGAACACGGGCCTGAAGATTAAGAAGCTGTTGCCAGAGCTTTGGCTCTTCCTCGGCGTAAATAACCCCTTTGAGCAGGTTTATCATGACCCTTGAGAATGCCTTATCCGGCTGTGTCTGATCGGACATCTTAACTCCTGTTGAAAATGATACGGGGAAGCATTGCTTTGCGTAACCGCCCCTTACTGTCTTCCCAGCAAACCGACTCTTCATTCTCTTCATCAAACACACTTAATTTACCCGCGCTTGCTATGGAAACGTAGCAAAGAAGCTCTGCCAGACCCTTGTGCAGAGGATATTTTTCAATCAGCGCAGAAAGAGTGATCTGTGACACTGTTTGAAGCTCTCTGCGAATATTGGCTTCAAGCTCAGCTCTGTCAATATAGATCTGATTGAACAATGCTTCTGAGTCAAACACCTCCTCATTGGCCTCACGGATCACCGAAGAAAGATCGACCTTTGCAGTGGGCTTATAAAGAGGGCGCTCCATAATGAGCTGAATCTCAGGCGAGATCTTATCCAGAGTCATAAATGTGCGGTTTTTGGGCATAGAGTGTTTTACTTTCAGTGCCCCCTGAGAGATAGTGTCGAGAATGCTCATAATTCTTTTATTTTCAAGATAGGCCTGATTGTCAAGATAGCGCCGCAGTTGCTGCGAGAGACTTGCAACGGTTCGCTGAGTCTTTTCACCGGCTTCAAGCCAGTCAAAATGGATACGTTTAAGGCGACCGTCGGGTTTTGAAATTCTGATACAATCCATGGAAAAAACCTTCTCAAGCAGCTCAGAAAATTCCTCCTGGCTTGATGGAGACATGAGAAAGTCCCAAAATGTCTTAAAACTTCTCCCCTGATCCGAATCGGTTATTGCATCCCGTTCACCAAATACCTCCTCAAGCAGCTCTCCTTTACTACCTTCAAACAGCGCGATCTTTTCTCTAACCTGAAGGTCAAGTTTACGGAAGTTCTCTTCCACGGCTCTGAAATCACTGCGTAAATCATTGGACATCGTACTAAACTGCATAAAACGCTCTCTGAGCGCGGTTTCATCGAGAAGCGGCATCTCTCCGTTTCTGATAGCTTCGATCTGTCTGTCAATATGGGCCTTTTCTGCCTCAAGCGCTTCGATCCTGGTGGCTTCATCGGTTTCGGTTCCGATAACCATCTGTCTGAGAAGTTCAAAAATGGTCATCAGCCTTGATTCTGTGCCTATAAAGGCATGCCCCGAGAGACTTTCAAGCCAACCGATAACTTTCTCGGTTGCAGGAGTGAGGTCAAAATGGGGCTCATCGCTGTCATCGGGATAGTATTTGCGAAGCCATCCCTTTGAATCATGGGCCCACTCTTCCAGGTAGGCTGAAGCACTGCGGGGGTAGTGCTCGGTATTCTGGCTTTGATGAAGCTCATAAAGTGTGTCTTCAAGCCGCGCTATAAGGTCAGACTGGCTGATTGTGCGTACATTGGGTTCGATGAAGGTTTTATCTAAAAAGGACAGTATAAGCGGGGCATTATCCGCTCTGAGGAGTCTCCACCCGGGGTGAAATTTAAAAAGCTGGAGAAGATCGCTGTACGCTAAGCTCATGAAATAACCTTAAAATATGTGACCTGTCAGATTGTTATAAAAATAGCAATTTGCACCGCCCGATAGTGCTGCTTTGGGTGATTTTTATGCATTGGGGGTTACGTGTGCTACAGAGGCTGTTTTTGGGGCCGGTGGTGGTAGGGATTGTGGGTGAAATGTGCTTTTTTTTGTGCTCTAAGCTCAAAGCTAATCAGGGCGGCACCATCGAAGACTCGGGTCGGCACTACCCATTCGGGCACAATGTTCTCCACGTCCTACGTAGCAGACTACCGCGGAGTACGGGAAGGCTCGTCGTATCTCCTTGGCCATAGTCGTTCCTTCCGTCCTGCCTGCCGCATTAGAGTGAAAAGTTGGGTTACTATTTGGTTTTTTCTCTCCTCCCGGGATTATAGCTGAAGGGTCCCCCCAAACGGATCTTTTCACGTTTTCACCATTGACGCCCGGGGGTGACCCAGTCAATCGCCTTTAGCCCCATAAACATCCCTTTTTATCTAGCTATGAGCTTTGAGCAGGAAAAGGGAAAGGGAATGGGAAAGATGGTTTTTCCTAATCTTTTACTCCTACATTCTTGCTGGCACCAACGAATATCCCGTGCGTTCAGCGCTTAGAGAGAAAGAAGAGGTGTAGGAAAAAGGCCGTTATCTCATTTAGCGCGTTCTACATCCCAGATTTTGTCTTCATCCCCTCCCCAAAAAAAACGGATCATCACGCTTAAAAGGTTGCCCTGGTTCCGTAGCTGCTATGAGGCCATATCGATCCATGCATTTTTAATGGTCCAATAGGCAAGGATGTTCTATGGCCCACATGTGGACTGTCGTTGAACTGTACTCCTTTTTTCCGGCCCACCTACTTTCATTTCACCCTGTACACCCCATTAACGGTCGCCAGCAATACCCCTCCATCTTTATCCACTACCGGCGGAGCTGTTATCTGCTCGTCATCTTCGAGGTTGAGGGTAAAGAGATAATCCCCCGAACTGTCTATATGAGTGAGCATATTTTTTGAGGTAACAAGCACCGAATTATCGCTTAAAACAGTTACAAACTGAAAATTATTGTCCGGAGGGAGACTGTAGGCACGTTCCATTTCACCGTTTTCGGTAAAACGGAACAGTGAGTCAGCGTGGATGAAGTAGGTGCGGCCATCAGGAGCTGATGCCGGGGGTTGTACAAAAGATCTGAGGTCTGCAGCAGGGAGAAAAAATTCCCAAAGAATAGTTCCATCAAGGGAATACTTTATGAGTGATTTTTCGCCTGAACCAGTATTTCCTATAAGCATGAGTTCATTTTTTAGGCTAAGGCTGACCGAAGGCCAGGAACCACGGTTTTCAATTTCAAAGGAGGATTTTTCCTTTCCTGTAGTTGGATCAATTTTTAATACCTGTCCGTCTCCACTTACAGCAATGATTGTACTGTGATCTTCAGTCACAACTGCAGGTGAGTAGTTATCAGTTGTTTCCTCTGTGAAAAGGGGGTTACCGTTATCATCAATAAGAGAAAAAGACCAGATGTCATCATCAACAGGATCACCTGGCATTCCCTGCTCAAACCTCATAAATGTTTGGACGAAATGATTCCCTGACACAGGCATCACAAATAGAATCTGATCTGCATTGGGGACAAAAAAGCTCCCATCCACTTGTTCTTTATTCTGGTTGAGCATGTAAACAGTTGATCCGTTCGAGTGATAAATATACCCATCGATAATCATTGCATCCATGTATGATCGATACTTCTGTGTCCAGACAATTTCAGGTTTAAGATTGAATCGAAGAAGCAAACTACTGAAATGTAAATACCAATTATCTCCATCAGAAAGTAACACTCTGGGCCCTGAGCCTCTGTGATTTTTAAATGGTAGAAACCAGTCTATTTCACCTTTTGCCAGACAACGGCCATTCATAAAACCATTTAGCTGGTAGTTTCCAAACAACATGGGATAACTCACGTGTGACTCCTTACTTTGCCCGGCTCCTGAAACTGAGTACATAAAAAACATAAAGCATGAAACTAAACATATGCAGGTAGGTTTAGTTATTCCACCATAGATCGTTTGGGCAAGATTCCTAATCATAGTAAGTTCCTAAAGAAATCACTTTATTCGCTGGATACGCTTTTTCACCTATTTGAAACAGTATAGGCACGTTGTACCTGCACAATAAATAGTGCCATCACTTGAAACCACAGCTGGCACGTTGAATTCTTCATTCATCTTTTTTGTAATAAGAGTTGAAACCTTTTTTTACCTTTGGCTGTGAATGACATGATGTGGTATCCACTTTGAGCAACCAATTCGTTATTTTTGCAAACAGCTATTAGTTATTGTTTATAATAAGGATGAACTGTTTTTCAAATAACTCTTCTTTGTATAAGCATTTCAAACTACCTGCATCGAAAAAAATGTCATACCATCGTAGCTTCAAACTTTTAAGTGAGGGGGAAACGCTTTTCCTTTTTTCCGGCCCACCTACTTTCATTTCACCCTGTACACCCCATTAACGGTCGCCAGCAATACCCCACCATCTTTATCCACTACCGGCGGAGCTGTTATCTGCTCGTCATCTTCGAGATTGAGGGTAAAGACATAATCCCCTGAACTGTCTATATGTGTGAGCATATTTTTCGAGGTAACAAGCACCGAATTATCGCTTAAAACAGTTACAAATTGAAAATTATTGTCCGGAGAGAGGCTGTAGGCACGTTCCATTTCACCGTTTTCAGTAATACGGAACAGTGAGTCAGCGTGGATGAAGTAGGTGCGGCCATCAGGAGCTGATGCCGGGGGTTGGAGGAAACTACGAAGATGTGCTTGAGGTAGAGGGTATTCCCATATAATATTCCCATCAGGTGTGCACTTTATGATAACTCTTTCTCCCCGTACCTTTGTGTTACCGAGAATAGTGAGATTATCTTGCATATCCATGCTTGCTTGAATGAAACCACGATCTTTTAAATTAATTGTAGATCTTTCATTTCCAGTGTTTGGATCTAAACTCATTATTTCTCCAGCTCCGGTTAGAATAAAAAGAGAGCTGTAACCCGATGTCCCAATTGCGGGTAATTGTCTTTGATCAAATTCTCTGGTGTATATTGGAGTATTGTTATCATTAATAAGAGAAAAAGACCAGATGTCATCACCAACAGGATCACCTGGCATTCCCTGCTCAAACCTCATAAATGTTTGGAAGAAATGATTTCCTGACACAGGCATCACAAAGAGAATCTGATCTGCATTGGGAACAAAAAAACTCTCGTCCATTTGTTCTTTATCCTGGTTAAGCTTGTAAACAGTTGATCCGTTCGAGTGATAAACATACCCATCGATAATCATTGCATCCATGTATGATCGATAATTCTGTGTCCAGACAATTTCAGGTTTAAGGTTGAAACGAAGGAGCAAACCACTGAAATGTAAATACCAGTTATCTCCATCAGAAAGTAACACTCTGGGCCCTGAACCTCTGTGATTTTTAAAGGGCAGAAACCAGTCTATTTCACCTTTTGCCAGACAACGGCCATTCATAAAACCATTTCGCTGGTAGTTTCCAAACAACATGGGATAACTCACGTGTGACTCCTTGGTAGCAATTTCTGAAGATTTTACATAACAAAAAAGGTGGAGAAGAACTGAAAAAAACAAAATCGAAATTATTTTATGTTGTGTTCTTTTAAACAGAGAATTCATGCAAAGAGTTTCCTTCTTTTATATTGGAATTATACCAATTTAGAATAAAGGTTAGATCATTTGGTGAAAAATCTGTTGCACCCAAGTCTTTATTGAAAACGAGATTGAACAACCTGTTTTGCCAGTTTGCCAGATTTCTCCCCATCGTTACAGTGCTGTCATCTGAGGTGTAGTTGATGTCTGCATTACTGCCATGGGTAATTTCCAATGTGTAATTGGAAGATGATATGGCTTCATCATTGTCAGAAAAGTTGAAGCCAGGTTTAAAATACAACAGAGTCGGATCGGTATCGCCCTCGCCGCCACTTATGTAATAACGATTATCACCACCGAGTGGATCCTGATCCATAAATCTTTCATTTAACGCTCTTACCCAATTGCGCTTTTGTGTATCTGTCCAGTTTGTGTTTCCATCAATGAAATCTACGTGAAACAGGACTCTAACCACCAATAAAGACTTGAAAAAAATATCGCTTGATGGCGCCGGACGTACATAATGTCCACTTTCATCCAGGCACCGGTAAAAATATAAATTCATTCTCTTAGCACTTGGGGAGTCTACATCAATGGTGACACCGTTTGAGTATTCCCAGGGGTTATTATTATCATCTGTATCCCTGTAATATTTAAGTTCTTTAGAATCCCCATCTTCATCTGTGTATCTAAAGCTGATTTCAAAACTTTTCTCATCAAGAAATCCATGCAAAGGTTGACCACTTTTTCCAAGGTCATTTATCCATTGTGTTACTCTCCAGATATGCCTCATGCGAACAGGACCGTTTCTGCTCATAAGAGAATTAATATCATGGTCTACTGAGAAGGGGTCTGAGCCAGAAACACGGTTTACAAAATTATCGTTAGTCGGTCTAATTCTTGAATTCGAATTATCATAACCAAACTGGCCAAAGCTTGGAACTCTTGTGGACGTAAGGACATTTCGAACACTTACTGTCTGATTATAATCATCAACCTGACCTGTGGCATGTCCCAACTCATGTGCAATTACAAGACAGCCGAAACTTTCCCCATATTCATTAACCGGAAAATTAGAAAAGCGGTTGTTATCATCATTTCGGGTCCTTATACGTAAGGATACAATGCTGAATGGAGCATTATTTCCCCTCCAGGATAACACCCAGCTTCCTTTTGCTTCCTCGGTTATGAATGAGAGCGACATAGGTATTCCGCCGCGAGACTCACTTAACGCATTTTCGAAATCATCCTCGCCAAGTAAGTTGCAATTATGACGGTTATCTACAAAATCTACAGGTGTATCAGGGGAGTAATCCAAAGTTTCATTTGCTTCAAACAGAAACAGTGGCTGAATAACACGATCCTCATCTTCATCGGATTTCACAGTAAAAAGGTACCCTTTTTTATTTAGGTGCTCCATGGCATTTTCCATACCTATGCTTTTGAACTCATCGACTTCACGATCTGTCGCGGGTTGTCTATCCTCATCATCGCTTCCCAAAGTGGGGTTTGTGTCTTTGAGAAAAAATGAGGACCAATATACTATCACGGAAGAGTAGTTTATGTCAGAAGAGCTTCCACAATCATGAAGGTAATGCAAATCGAAATCTCCTATTCCCGGAGCATGAACAGCACCATTATCATGAGAACTTCCATCCACCATAAAACTCTTTCCGTAATGCACATCTTCATCATTTCTCACCGCAGCTCTTGCGCCCACCAGATGTCCCTCTTCGGGGTTGGTAGAACCACCACCTGATGTTCTCTTATTGGTTACATCGTAAAACTCGCCGCAAAAAACCACTGCCCGCAAGTTTTGTTGGGGATGCTTAAGATGGTTTTTAACATTGCCTTCGGAGTCGCTTGAAAAACGAAAGATCGATCCATCATGACGCTCCTGTTTTGAGCCACGGGGATTTGTACTGTAAAGCTTAAGCCTAGAGCTTTCAGGGTCAAAACAGAGCATCCTTGCACGGGATTTTTCAGAGAACGCTACCGGTGTACCACGCCTTCTGCTCAGCTCAAAATCACTCTGTGTACCATCCGCTTCTGCACTCTGGTCAAGAATTGATCCCTGGTCAAGTGCCCTGTCTGTAAGAACTATATCATCCAGGCAAAAAACAAGCGGTTTATCCTCTCCCGTTTCTTCCTTAATAAGCTCATCAAACACACCAGCTCTATCTTCAATCTCACAAAACCAGTTTCGGCTGTCCCAGGCAGGAGGAAGATCATAATAGTGCACCTGTTCAATTAGTGGTCTTTGAGCAAGCTCTTCATGGGTTATTGTCGTATCGGATAGTGAATCATCTGCATCCGAAAACTTACGCACAATCGTTGGATCAGAATATTCATCTTCTGTGTAGATCCAACTGTTTTCTGTTTCGAAGGTAAAACGTATATTTTCTACACTGTCCTCTTCACCTATACCAAAAATCTTCAGGCTATAAACTCCTGACTCTTTTACAGCACAGTTCGCAGGGCTCTTCATCATTGTACGCCTTAATTTGCGTTTGTTTTGGGCCCCGGTTTTCCATCCACCTCACCGGGATCACAGGACCAACCATACCTGTTTCCCAGCACCTTGATTATCTGCTGGTAATCTTCAGTTTGACTTCTTCTTTTTGTGATATCGTCCCAAACTGTTTCATCACTGTCCAGCATTGCCTTAAGAGCTTTGCAGCGATCTTCTGAGAGTTTAAAATTATACTCCTCGTTTCCTTCGGTGCAGGTGTGTCCAAAGAGTACCACCTCCTTTTGGGGATTGCTAGAGGCAAATTTGAATGTGGATAGGAGAGATTTTATCAGTATGCCATCATTATCGATGCAGGGCACGGCACTGTCAAAACTAAAGAGAGCCGCAGGGATTTGCACATAATCGCAGCGCAAATTCTTTTTCCAGGGCATCTCAAGCGGCGGGCTGTCGATAGTGTTTTCACCACGTGAGTGGGTGATATCCTTAATGGTATAGCTGCAAGGAGTATTAGGGTCTTCTTTGCAGGAGTTGTGATGAGCATTGCCCACATACCAGAGATGTTCTATCTCCATAAGAGCTGTGCCGTCATCTTCGATAAACCCCTCAACGACCTGTGCTAAATCCTCCTCCTTACCATCGAAAGTGCAAAAGAGTTTACCTCTTATTTTGGCACGAATGGTTTCCTTGAGATACTCCGCTTTTACCTCAACAAAGCACTGTTCATTGTACATGAATCCCTTTGGACCCGGTTTCCACTGTGCAGATATGAGGCGCGCTTCGGGCTCGTGGTCTTCATCAATTTGCCGCTCTGAATCATCTATACCGGTGACAAATTTGGGACTTTCATCTTCAGTGTCTTCCTGCTGCACCCGGTTTGTTTCCCTTTTCAGGGGCTTTGGTGCTACACTCCAGTCAAGATCTGAGTGGTTCATGAAAAAAGCAGCCCTTTATGTTGTTATGCAGTTAGTTTGGACTAATTACAATATATAACAGGTGGTATGGCGGTGCAAGTGCAATAGAGAGAACAATCTAAATGAATGGTTACAGGTTTTGGCGAAAAGCTCTGAATGTATAAAAACGCGTAACTGTATTATAGGTTGTACTGTAAAATGGGGAGGTAAAGGTATCTTCTGTCAGATGCATATGAATAATCAGCGCTAAAAAAAACAGGCTGCGTTGTAATAACAATGCAGCCTGTTTCTAATTATAGTTAATGCTGTTACGAAGGAAAATCTCTTATAAAGAAACTACTCCTCTGCCGGCGTTTAAACCACGGTTTTCAACCAAACACCTTTATCACCAGTTCCCCAACTCTTTTGCCCAAATTTTGTGCCGTTTTAATACCAGTCTCATCTTGTTCGACACCTCCGGGGTTTCCACTCCAAAAAACACCGCCGAAGTGACTTGTCGGTGAAGCATCCGACACGACTGTCATACCCTGAATCATGGCATTCTTTACAAGATCCATTGCAGTGAGCTCCTGCCCTCCATTCCTTGAACGGCCCACCGTCAGCACTCCCGCTATCAGGTTCTCGAACCTGAAGCCGTTTCTTCTGAATAAAACGCAACGATCGATAAACATCTTCATTTGTGAGCTTACTCCACCGAAATAAACCGGGGAACCAAGAATCAGCCCCTTGATTTCATCACCTTTTAAAAGAGGCATTATTTTATTGGTGAAGTCATCATTAAGCGAACAGGTGTACTCTTCCCGGCATTTACCACAGTCAATGCAACCGGAGAATGAGTGATGAGAAAGCTGCACGATTTCGGTATCAACTCCACAACCCTTCACTGCCTGCATGGCTTTTTCCAACCCAAAAAGGGTTGTACTGTTTTCTTTTTTGGGACTTCCACAGATTCCAACAACTTTCATTTTCTTCCCCTTTCAAATAATCAGACTTTAGTGCGCTTTTAGTTTCTCGATTATATTACCCGGGTGCAAAACTCTCAAAAGCTTTTTAGCTTTCTGTAACTAGCGGTTTTGGTAGCTGCATAAGTAGTGGAGGATAATCATAAGTACTAATTGTCTTAATCCTCCCACCCGGTATCCACACCTGAACAATACTATATGATTTCAAAATAAAAAAAGCCGATAAGAAATCAAACTTACCAACCATCGCTCATGCAATATAAGAGTACACTTCTCAAAAAGCTCATAAATAGGAGGGTTTTACGTGTTGTTTTGTTGAATCAACCATCAACGTAAAGGGCTGCTAGCTACGGGGTGTGGATGTATCACGCTTTTATTAACAGTGGTCATAAAAAAAATTAAATGATCTAAGCATTTAAATTTTTACATTAGAACAAAACTTCTATGGTGATATTTTCCTAAACAGCTCTAATATTTAACTCCTCTCACCCCACAATCCTTTTAATCCATTTTAGCGGTAACTGGCTCCCCGGGTAGGCAACGCCGGGATCATAGAATGAGGGCTGTTTTAATATCGATTTTTTATGTGAGAACTCTTCAAATCCCCATTTGCCATGATATCTGCCCGTACCGCTGTGTCCTACTCCGCCAAAAGGAAGTGTACTTGAAGCTACATGCAAAAGGGCTGTATTAATCCCCCCGCCACCAAACGATACACGCTCTACAAAAAACTTTTCCACCGACTTATCTTTGGTGAATACATACAGTGCAAGTGGCTTGGTATATGATCGTATGATTCCAACTGCTTCTTGAAGTGTGTTAAAGCTCAGTACCGGCAGAACGGGGCCAAAAATCTCATCTTCCATCACTTTATCCCGAACCGATACATCGGTCATAATAGTAGGAGCAATGTATAGTGATTCTCTGTCCGATTGCCCGCCGTAGTACACCTTTTCGTTATCGATGAGACCGACAATCCTGGAAAAATGCCCTTCATTTACTATCCTGCCGTAATCTTTACTCTGCTGGGGGGTCTCTCCATAAAAATCTATCAAAGCATCTCGAAGCTGACACAGGAAGCTATCTTTGACTGTTTCGTCGATTAAAACATAATCAGGTGCCACACAGGTTTGTCCAGCATTGTTAAATTTGGCCCAGGCAATTTTTTTTGCCGCACTTTTAAGGTTTGCGCTTTTATCGATAATCGCCGGGCTTTTACCACCAAGCTCAAGAGTAACTGAGGTCAGATTTTCGCTCGCTGCTTTCATTACTATTTTACCGACTGGTACGCTTCCGGTGAAAAAAATCTTGTCAACATCCAGTTTAAGAAGATTTTTGGTAACATCAACACCTCCGTTAACTACTGCTACAAATTCTTCGTTATAAATACTTTTTATTATCTCAGAAATTATTTGTGATGTGTTCACAGCGTATTCAGATGGTTTAATAATAGCAGTGTTTCCTGCGGATATGGCTGCAATTAAGGGTGCCATCATGAGCTGGAAAGGGTAGTTCCAGGGGGCGATGATTAGAGTGTTGCCAAAAGGCTCTGAATAGATTCTGCCCGATCCTGGCAATAGGTGAAGCTCTAATTTCGCCTTTACCGGCTTCATCCACTTCGAAAGATTTTTTAGTATATGTTTTATCTCTAGATAGAGGATCCCAATCTCGTTAGTGTACGCTTCAAATTCGGATTTCCCCAAATCTTTATGTACAGCTTCAATGATGTCGTTCTCTCTTTTTTTAATTTCGTTCCTGAGTGAGAGTAACGCGTTTTTTCTAAAGGAAGCCGGAAATGTATGTCCCTCGTAGAAATACTTTCTTTGCTTTTTCAATAGCTTATTCGCTGTTTGAGAAGTCATACAGTTTCTCCAGTAGTTATAATGGGCATGATGGGTCCGTGTGTAGAACAGTGAGTGTGCCAGGCATCAGTTTTTATGATAGTAAACAGAATTAAACAGCCTTTTTGAGCTTAATTTCCTCTGATAAATCCTGAAATGAAAGCAAGATATGTACCAGATGTTAGCGCTATTTAAAATAGTATTGATGGTGCAAGCTGCCAAATAAAACGATATCAGACAAGCGGTGTAACTATTTAAATAAACTTCTAAGGTGCTATTGACCCATTGTTTTTTTCGCTGGTTAGGTAGAACATTATTGCAGGGTAGCAACTTTTAATTATTTTAGAATATCGTATAGTAACCATTCATTAACAATACTCAGAATCTTTCGGTTCACAATATTTCAAAGCTAAAGGAAACAACTATGGGCAACTGGTTTTACGATGAAATGAAACATTGTGGAGTTGATTACTCAGATGATAAACAGGCCCAGAACTACGATTGGTTGCATCTGCAGTTTCGTGACTACAAAAAAGAGTTTGAGGGGATGCTGGACTTTCTGTCGTTGTCTGCCAATGAAGAAACCAGGCAAATGTCTTTGATAGATTTAGGTTGCGGAACCGGGGCTTCCACTGTCTATGCTTCAAAGCACTTTAAAAAGGTGTTTGCTGTGGATGTTTCTGAAGTAATGATCACAGAGGCTAAACATAAGTCTGAAGCTGCAAACCTAAAGAATGTCGAGTTTCATACAGGAGGTTTTTTAACCTATAATCACTCTGCTCAACCGGTTGATTTGCTTGTGGCCAAACATTCATTTCATCACATCCCTGACTTCTGGAAACAGATTGCGCTGTATCGAATGAATAAGATGATTAAAACCGGTGGTGTCCTTTATCTGTGCGATGTTGTATTCAATGTTACGGCTGATAACTATAAGACAAAGATCAATGATTTTGTGGCCGGGTTCAAGAAGGCCGCTGGAGATGCTTTTGGGGCAGAGGTTGAGACGCATATACGGGATGAATTCAGCACATTTGGGTGGATACTGGAGGGCATGATAGAGATAGCAGGTTTTAAAGTAGAAAAGAAGCGTTTGTCAGAGGACTCTTTTGTCAGCGAGTTACTTTGTAGAAAAGAGAGAGAAATAGCGTTTGAGCAATGAAAGGATAGATGATGAGTACTTTTCTCTTAGTTCATGGTGGAAGTATAGGTGGATGGTGCTGGCACAAGGTAAAAAACTGTCTCGAACAATGTGGGCATAGAGTTTACACACCTGATCTTCCGGGACATGAGAGTGATTTTAATGGTAATTACAGCGAAATAACGTTTGAAAAGTATGTACACCATATTACCAATCAGATTAGACGAATCGATTCCAGACTTATTTTGGTAGGACACAGCCTCGGTGGTGCTGTTATAACAAAAGTACTGGAATGCATAGATAGTAATCTTGTACAAAAGGTAATTTATGTCTGTGCAATGGTACCGGCCAATGGTGGTGTCATAGGGAAGCTTTTAGACGCAGAGCAGGAACTAAAAAAGGTCACTAAAATAGACAAGAGCAGAATGTGTATAGATTTGTTACCGGGATTTTGGGAAGTGGTATTTAACAGGTGTTCTTCTGAAGATATAACGTATGCTCAAAAAAGAATCGTTCCCCAGCCTCTTTTACCACTGTCTGTGCCTATCAGCATAAAAGCAAAGGGAGCCATCAAAAAAATCGGCATTGTTTGCAATAACGATCTGTCGCTATCACCCAAAACTCAGGAAACGATGTATAAAAACGCTGGGTGTGAGCTTAAAACCCTGGATTCCGGGCATGCACCCTATTTCTCACACGCCAAAGAACTGAGCGCAATTTTGATGAATGATTAGGGGATGTTACAGGGATAATAGTTTAATTTTAAATGATTGCTATGTACTAAAATGCACTCCAGCTTATTTTGTGAAAAACTGTGGCAATTATTTGATCAGATTATTAAACTCAGGATATATTTATTGAAAAGAACTGTAACAGAGAAAAACATGAAAAGCATAATATTAATCTTCATTGTCCTATTGCTGGGTCACCTTAAACAGGTGTGCCCGGGGGATGAGTCGTACCATTTCGGTTCAGGGTATGGAACGGGCATTGTTTCAGATTTAAGTTTGCGGGAATCTGATCTTCAATCTTTGTCAGGGCCATGCGTTGCAGTGAAATTTATGAACGAATACATTGCACACAATGAAAATACAAAAGAGTGGATTAGGTTTAACCCGCTGGTAACTGAAAGTTTTAAAGAATCCTACCGGGAGTTAGTCCAGCAGGGTAAAAGTGTTTGCCCGAAGAATGGTTGGGGTTTTGATCTGATCCTCAACGCACAGGATCATCCCGATGGTTTTGTGGTACTTGAGTACAACAGTGGCTCCGGACATCTGCTGTTAAATGGTGTGAATTGGCCTGCATTTATTGTAACAGTAAAAGTAAAGTTTAAGAATGAAAGATGGCTTGTGAATGGAGCGGGAGTAGTCAACATTCCAACTCTTAAACGAGCAGGCGGAGTGGATGGAGATCAACCAAAAATTCAACCTCTCCGGGAACTGCCGGCACAAACCATTGAAGATGCCTGGCTGGCAATACCTGCGATTGATGGCAACGGGTGTGACAGGGAGGACCTAGGGTTTAATTATGGTATACATGGTGGAATGCGTTCCTTTTTTTGCAGGGTGCTTACTGTTTTCAGCTGGCAAACATTTATTGATTTAGCTCCGGTAAACCCTTTTCACAGTGGCCCACATCAGGAAGGCCAGCTGAATCTTAATAGTGATTACCAGTTCGGGTATTACGATCGGCGCTTTGTGCGCTGGGCAGTTGACAATCTTATTCCTGGGAGTAGCGACAATAAACTCAGAACCCTTACCCGGGGTATCTATAACAAAAATATCAGATCCCTTGCCCGCACCTACTGGCAGACCTACCGGGCAATCTCATCAGACACAAACTGGTTACAGTTTCAAACAAAGCGTTACATCAAAGCCGCAGAGAATGGGCGCGCAAACCGTGAATTTTTTGACACTTACGAACTGCTGGGGGGGGGGCGTAAAAACTGGGGCGGTCACAACCCCAACCACGTGCGCACTGCCACAATGTGGTGGGTACGCCGAACAATAGATGAAACCGAAGATCTTTGGGCTGAGGGATTGAGACGTCTGCTTGAAACCTACGATTCCGCATGGTTCCAGGATAACAATAATGAACCCTGGACTCGACCCCTTCCCCCAACCACCCGGATGTATCCTGAGTATAAGTAGGTGTGTAAAAGAGTTGTTACTAGGCGCGCCTTTGTTCTTGCTGTAATCATGTGCAAAAAGTCCATGTTGAAATCCCGTAACTTTAAATGTATGTATTAATTAGGGACAAATTCATCCTAAACCGGGCTGGAGTACAATGATCGATAAACAACGGACTATTAGTAAGGCAAAAGCCAGATTCAAAAAGATCTACCCTTTTGTGGGCAAATCAACTCTGGAGGAGTGCTTTTTTTCACTTCAGGGCGAGTACTATTTTCTGTTTCGCACAAAGGACAAAAAGCCACATACCATGCGGGCACTGGGGCCAAAAAGAAAACTGCAGGTACCATCAATTCAATGGGGTATTGTGGTGTCACCGGTAAAAGACTTTGTGACTCAACCGGTGAGTAACAGCCCGGTTATAAAGTTTATGAGTAAACCCGTAAGCATCAGGCCGGTAGTGAAAGTGATGACTCAGCCTATAAGCCTTAAACCGGTAGTGAAAGTGATGACTCAGCCTATACGGGTTAGGGATGTTTTTGGAGAGGGACTCACCGCAAAGGCAAAAAAGGAGAAAAAGGGAATAGGGGAGGGCTAGTGAAGATTCACCTCAAAGGCGCAATCTTTTTTTCCTGCTTCTTCCTACCTTTCCCCAATTCACAAGCTTGCTTGTCTGTACCTGCTGGAAGACACATCGGGTGATCTTACCAGACTCAACCAAATTAGATCACAGTTTCAGGCAGTTGTCTGTACACTCTCATTGTCCCACGAGCCAAAGTGATTCGAGAAGAATCGAAATTTTTGACTCCTCAATAAAGAAAAATGTTCATGCCTTGGATTTTTGAGCTCTTTAGTGATGTTGTAGGGAAACGGGTTACTGTAATCTTCTTCAATTACCAGGTTTATTTCCATATTGGTTAAATCACAACCAACAGAGTAAATTGAACATACACCAGGTAGGGGTTCGAATTTGGCTAAGTTAACTTTCGAAAGAAGACTCAGCACATCCTCAAGGCTTTTAGCAGGATTAGCTTTTAACACCTCCTCTAATACTGTAACCCGTGGACATTCGTTTCTGGACGTTTTATCGTAATACGGGTTATTGGTAATATACTGATACTCTCCATTTTTGAGGCAAAATGAGTTCACTGCAGTATCTTCTTCATAAATAATTACATTATAGTGCTTATCTGCAAAGAAAAATTGAACTCTTGGGTAATCATAGTTTTTTAAGTAATCGATTCTGAACTTCTCTGCTATTGCCAATGCCTGTTTTGCATCAACTGCTCTTTCAAGAACATATTTGATTAAGCCAAAAGAGGAAATTACAGGGTGTCTCTGAGCACTATCACCCACTTTTTTCTCGGGAATAGCGGTTACTCCCGCATAAAGGCCATGTTGATTAACTCCGTCATACGGTCGGTCTATACCTAATTGCTCAAGCGTGAAGTGGGGAATTGTTTGAAGCCCGTAGCGATATTCATTATTAACGAAATGAATACTTCCACCATTTTGAACGTGGTCCTTATTTTTACCGATTAACATTTTGTCATTGGAGCGTATGGCAAATAATGAACACATTTTAAGGTCCTCTCTTATCCTGTTGGGTTAGTGATAAATCAGCGCACACAAGTTACCTGCTGTGCGCTGATTTTATTTATTACCGTATATGAAATTAATTTACCATCAAAAAAAGGGGTAGCCTGATGACCTTTAAATATATAACGCATGGAAAAAGTTAATTGTTACAGTAAAATTGAATATTTGCAATTCCTGTCCCGGTATTATAGAGAGTAGGTAATGAATTGGGGATATCTCTATTCATAAAAATATTACTTTTCCGCCCATTTCTTGTCTTTGGTAATACCTGTGCTTTTAGGTCACCAATTTTTTCTGCTGAAAAAACACCAAGCGAATGTACCAACTGATTACTACAAGGGGAGTTAAATGAGTATAGGGGATTGGGTGATCTTTTGTTACGTGCCACGGTCGGGGGCGGAATATGCTGCACCCTTGTGATCACGTGGCGCGCGCCGCCTACCTCATCAAAAGTTGCAAATATATCAACCAGCTTACCTAAAAAACAAACATATACACATCCTCCCGTCTTTTGTATA
Source organism: Chitinispirillales bacterium ANBcel5 (assembly GCA_029688955.1). NCBI lineage: Bacteria > Pseudomonadati > Fibrobacterota > Chitinispirillia > Chitinispirillales > Chitinispirillaceae > Cellulosispirillum > Cellulosispirillum alkaliphilum. Next base: position 25,145 of record JARUKZ010000048.1, read on the forward strand.
TAATGTATGTGTAGCAACGAAATGTCTCAGGGTACCAAAACAAGTTGATCGCCATGAGTAATCGAAGGATCGCGTTCCTGATCATGCCGATACTCATTTTCCATAAGCGGCGGTCTAACGTACTGTGGGTCCGTTGATCTGCATCACAATAAGAGCAGCAACGGGTGTGGCCCAAACTGTATGGACCGCAGGAAATGGCTCTCCTGAAGGTATTTCAGCCTACTACTGACAAGAAAAGCTTACGATCATGGGTACACATGAAGTTATAAGACTGGCTTCCAAAGCACTCGCTAAAAAACGAAGCTAACCGGGACAGTTTTTCAGGTACGATAAATTGATCAGAGAAAAAAGGTTTGTTTTAGGAAAGATGAAAAAAAGGCCCACTATCGGACTCCAAATCAGTACTCTTCACCAGGAGTATTCATATGGCATATGGAGTGGTGCTGCGAATCGGGCTGCAGAACTAGATATCAATCTTGTGATATTTAGATGCGAAACTCCAAATTATCCTGTAGAGCGGCTTCACCCTTTTACATCATTATATGAGCTAATCAACCCTAATTATCTGGATGCTTTGATTCTAAATGCCGGAATAATCAGCAACTTTTTGAGTGATGATGAATTCAAACATTTCTTTTATGAGAAATATAGTCCTCTTCCAATCGTAAGCTTAGGTGCCGCATTACAGAATATCCCCAGCATAATAATTGATAATATTGCCGGCATTAAGGAACAAATAGATCATTTGGTTTTACACCATGGATATACGTCAATAGGATATATCCGCGGGCCCGCAAACAATGTTGATGCTCAAATCCGCTTTAACGCGTTCAAAGAAACACTCCATTCTCACAACGTAAGCCTTGACCCCCGGTTTGTTTTTGAAGGTATTTTTGACAGGGAATCGGGTGGCAGGGTAATTCGTTCACTTCTTAGCGGGAAAGAGCCTCTGCCGCAGGCAATTATCAGCTGTAATGATGATATGGCAATTGGTGCTATAAACGAGCTCTTGAAGAACAACATTCGGGTTCCACAGGACATCGCGATTACTGGCTTTGATGATATCGCTCTAAGTAAATATCTTGTACCTGCACTTACTACTGTCGCGCAACCTCTTGTTGAGTATGGAGCCAAAGCAGTTGATGTGGCACTTGAAACTATCAATGGCAAAGTATTTGAAAAACCAGTGATTATGCCTACCAATAGTGTGATACGCAGATCCTGCGGCTGTTTACCCGGCTTTATGGGTATGATTCATGAAGAGGATATCGGCAAACATAAGATAGCAAAAATATCAAATGATCTGATTGCTACAAAAAAGAATGTACTGGAAATGATAAATGAAATTATTACAAATTCAAAACTGGCTGTTTCTGACCGATATCTGCTTTTTGGTTTTTCGGAGAAAATAATCGACGCGGTGTTTGTTGAGTCACTTTCAACAAACAGGAAAAACGAATTGATTAGTTTGATAACTCAATTCTCTGAGCTGGAATGTAATAAGATTGAGTCAATGGAGGTAATGATAGAAATTCTGCAAGTTACATTCATCTCCTTACAGGATACTTTCGGTTACAAACAGTTAGCGGGTTCACATAAGAATATCTTTTACAAAGCAATAGTAATTCTTCTTGATACAATGAAGAACAGCGAAGGCACATTTAAATTTCAGCAAAATTACCGCGACTATCAGTATGGAGAGTTATTTCATACTATCGGTACATCGATGAACATCAGTGAATTAAGACGAAACATTTTTACTGTATTAAACCACTATACCATCCCATCATTTTATGGGGCCTTTTATGATAGAGGGTCAAAGTTTTACAGAGGAGGTTCATGGAAACGTCCACAGCAGAGTTTTTTAAAGATCGCGATTACAGATGGTAAACTACAGAATTGTAATAACCGAATAATCGACTTAAAACAAACCATACTTCCAAAAATTCCTAACGACAAACGCCATACATTGGTTGTAATCACTTCTTTTTTCAAACAAAATCAATTTGGTTATTTTATATATGAACTGGGTACCAGGGACTCATTTCTCTATGATATGATTTCTTACATGATTAGCAGCGCGTATCGAAGTATACTATTATTTGGAGCCCGGAAAAAAGCTGAACAGAAACTTCGCGTTATGAACCAGAAACTGCATAAACTTTCTAATCGAGATGCACTTACTGGTCTGCTCAATAGAAGAGGCTTTCTAAAATTCGCCGATAAACAGCTTAAGACGGCAAAAGAGATGAATAAAAACTGCATGGTCGTCTACATAGATCTGGATAACCTTAAACCTATAAATGATCTGTATGGACACACAGAGGGAGATGAGGCAATAAGGGCCACTGCAAAGATACTGCAGGATGTATTCCGTGGGACAGATACTATTGGGCGATTGGGTGGTGATGAATTCACGACTCTTCTCATAGCAGATGAAAATTTGATATGCCAAACCATTCGTAACCGAATCCTCTCGGCAATATCCAGGTACAACCAGCAATCCCATAAAAATCATACACTGTCCATGAGTATTGGGTTTGCGGTTCTAAAAGATTATCCGGATGCCACCATTTCTGAATTACTGCAAATTGCAGATAATAGGCTATATGAAGATAAATTGATTAAAAAGAGAGGGGCCAAAAACATTGAAGATGGGAGGTAAAGTGAAAAATTAAGGAGTGGACAAAGGCATTGGTCTGGAGACGGTCTTTATTCTTCATCTCTATCGTTGTACTTCCCAAATCTGTGTCTACTCTACCGGTAAATTATACTTCCAAACTTCCTATCACAGTTTCAGCAGGCATTCACACTCTCCGGAATCTCAATAAAGTCTTTCTACCTTGTGCACATAATGATCATTAAAGTATATATTGTACTGTGCCCTGTGACATGGTGAGATTACGCTTTTCGATGTCAAATCATTTACATTCTGTCGGACTCAGTTAGCAAAAGGAGATACAGGTGTCTGTACTAAATTTACCTATTTATAAGATGGCCCATGCGGAAAAGATCTCTGTTGTTCAGCGCTTAAAAAATATCATCGACAAATATGAGTTTGATGAAACACACCTCAATGAGCTTATGGCTGATCTTGCCAATAGTCTAAACGCCATAGAAAACTATCTTTACTCTAAAAGTTGCACGTTGAGGAGCCAAATTAAGAAGATGGATAAGTGTCGTGATATGACACTTAGAGATTTTGGCGCCTGTGTACGAGGTGCTAAGAATCATTTCGATCCTATAAAAGCTCAAAGCGCAAGCTATCTCTATACTATGCTTTCCAGGCACGATCTGGGTGCCAAGAGGAAAGGGTATGATGAGCAGAGTACAATTATCAGATCACTTTTATTGGAACTGCAGACCGAGAAAGCGAAACAAGCACTTAAGGAGTGTGAACTGTTCCCCTTTTTGGAGAAGATTGCTGCAGATCAGGATGAATTTGATCGTGCACTTCTTAATTACATAGAAAACACCGCCAATAGTGAAAATCAAACACTGTCCTCTTTAATCACTCCTGTTCTTGCCGGTATAAAGGATCTGTTATGGTACATAAACAGCCGTGAACGTCTCCACCCCCAAACCTACAGGGCTGTTGTTGCGGAACTTAATACTGTGATATCTGAGTATAGAAGTAAACTGCAGGCAAGAATGAACAGACAGGTAACAGAACCAGAAAAAGCCCGCGACTCTACTGCCGTTGAGGTCTGATCCCACGATTGCTTAGGATGTTATAACCCAGAAGAAGACCGGAGTCCCTCTAAGATTACTTTATGACTTCTCCGTCCCATTCCAAATCTAAACGGAACAGCTTCAGAGGTCTTTAGCCTCAATTTGAATTGTGATTGAGGCAATTCCGAAGGTGTTTCGCCTCATTTCAATTTAAAATGAAGCTACTGCAGAGGTGATCAGTCTCATTTTAAATTAAAATGAAGCTACTGCA
>JARUKZ010000049.1 GCA_029688955.1 Chitinispirillales bacterium ANBcel5
CTCCTCTCTTAAGCACTGAAAGTGCGTGATACTATAGCCCGGGGTAAGCCAGTCTTCTGGCGCAACCCCGGGTATTGGTGCCGATAAAGAACCCAAGCACTGAAAGTGCGTAACATTCGTTGGAGAGTAAGAGATTTGGATTTAGAAAAAGAGATTTATATGGGGCTAAAGGCGATAGATTGGGTCACCCCCGGGCGTCAATGGTGAAATCGTGGAAGGATCCGTTTGGGGGGACCCCTGGGCTATTGTCACGGGAGGCGGATGAGAATTTCCCTGAGCTGCAATCAGATAAATTATTGAATGTTATAAGGACTGCATTATGTGACATGTAAGCTGTTGCAATGCTTCAATCTATTATTTAACTTATATGGAGAACCTGTCATTTTTACATTTTCAATTTGCGGCACTTATGCTCCTTTCATGCCTTCATATCCCACAATCCACTGCTTTAGGTAGAGCCAGTCTCTTGTTTTGGGGCTTTGAGAGCTCGATTTTTGGGGTTATTTATAGATGATAGTAAGAGGTGAAGTACGTGTGAAAGAGTTCGGGCTGGGCATTAGAAACCGATGGGAAACAGTAAGGGGTAAACTGATACCAAAGTTAGAGCGGGAAAATCTGGTTTTTGGGTGTATGGATCGAAACTGGGAGAAGGCAAATGTACCAGAAATGTGTTGGCTACGGGGAAGTTATAGGTCATTTTGCGCAAGGAATTTCTTGTAGTTTGAGCGCGGAAATAAAAACAGGGCGGAATAAGATTACAAGAATGCATTATCGCATTATAAATATGATGATTGCAGAATTATTGAATAAAATGTTCTTATGTCGATCAAAAGCATAGTGAGGTTTTATGGATTTTTATACTTTAGTTACACTAGTTATCATAGTTGCCAGTGGAATAACTTTAGGGAAACGACATTCCCCAAACACTAAATTGATGATGTTTTATTATACCGCAAGTTTGTTTTATTTGTTCTTGTTTCTATTTAGACTTATCCATTTTGAAATATCTATCTTCATTTTCGAGCTATTTTTATTTTTGATATTTGCCCTTCCTATTGCATTAAAAATGAGAAGAAATAATTTCCTGATAGGATGCCAGATATTTTTTATAGCTATTTGGGTGCTCTCAAATTACTTATTTATATTAAGCATTTGATTAACAAAAGACATATATTCTCAGAGGGTACAATGAGCACCACGAGAAAATGTCAGGGATGTCGATCCGCCCCGATCAGCGGCTCGTGAGTGTTTTCGCCGGTCTTTTTCCCCGGGGCCATCGAGTCTGCGAGTTTGGCCCCTCCCCGGCGAAATCACGAACAGAAGAGCCGGTGCGGGACTCTTAGGGCGTTCGTTCATGCAATCCCGTCCTGGATTGCAACCTTCGGGCCACCCGAAGACGGGATGGTGCTCTCCGGCCATCCATGGCCTGCGAGTGCCTACTTTCTTTAGCCCTGGAAAAAAGGGCATCGCCCGGCTACCCGTAGCAGTAGCTACTGCTACGGAGCCCAGGGAGGCGAAGGTGGCCACCCCCCAGTTTGGTTTGGTGGTAAGGAAGGTAAGAAGGCTCCAAAACAGTAGATACAGAAGCAGTCGCAGTGACAACCGAATATAAACCTTGTAAGAATCTTACTATCCCCCCTCTAAAAATTCCTGTGAAAACTCTACGGTGTATATCGTTCTTCCTGTAACTATCCTACGCTTTCTTTAAGTACTGCATAAACACCGGCTTACATGGTTTCAGTAAGCACTGTTTGTGCATCATGCCCTGTGCAGTGAGGAACATGCCCTGTGCAGTGAGGAACATGCTCTGTGCAGTGAGGAACATGCCCTGTGCAGTGAGGAACATGCTCTGTGCAGTGAGGAACACCCCCCGTGAAGTGAGGAACACCCCCCGTGCAGTGAGGAACACGCCTTGTGCAGTGAGGAACACCCCCCGTGCAGGGGTGTTTGACCCATGTTCCTCACTGTTTGACCCATGTTCCTCACTGTTTGACCCATGTTCCTCACTGTTTGACCCATGTTCCTCACTGTTTGACCTATGTTCCTCACTGTTTGACCTATGTTCCTCACTGTTTGACCTATGTTCCTCACTGTTTGACCTATGTTCCTCATTGTTTGACCCCTGTTCCTCACTGTTTGACCCGTGTTCCTCACTGTTTGGCCTCTGTTCCTCACTGTTTGGCCTCTGTTCCACACTGTTTGACCTCTGTTTCACACTGTTTGAACCAGCCCCCGGTGCTGTCTGCAATAAACAGGGTAAGCTATAAGCGATGTAAAATCATGGTATTAAGATGTGCCTGAAACAACTTGTATTCGGATGTTGGCTAAAAGATGTTGAAGCAGTTTTAACTGTGCTGTCGTGGTATTTCTATGGACGGTAAAAATTTGTTACCGAAAAGAGGCATAAAAAGTTAAATTATCGATAATTACAAGAGTTTTGAGCAAGATATTTACACTTTCAGGGCTCTTACCTATATTAGTACACTAATTTGCGTGCTAAGAATAGAGATCCAATCCCCATAGCACAGGGGTAGATATATGGTAAGCAGCGGTTCTGTTCGACATGATTCTTGTTGTAAGTACACAGGAGCGAACGGAAGTGAGCACCACGAGAAAATGTTAGGGATATCGATCCGCCCCGATCAGCGGCTCGTGAGTGTTTTCGCCGGTCTTTTTCCCGGGGCCATCGAGTCTTCGAGTTTGGCCCCTCCCCGGCGTGTTTTTATGGCCCAGAGGCAACTACCGGAAGATTTCAGAGATTTTATACGTTTCTTAAACGAAAATGAAGTTAGGTATCTTCTTGTAGGTGGGTGGGCTGTAGGAATATATGGAAACCCCAGAGCAACAAAAGATATCGACTTTCTGATTGCAATTGATGATGAAAATCTTCAAAAACTGGAGAAAGCACTCCCCGGGCTATCGTATCGGGTGATTGCAGTGCTTAAGAGTGAGATTAAGACTCAAACGTTCGATCTTTTCGGCGGGGTATAGTAGTTTCACGCAAGAACGTATCGGCACGGTCTGCAATAAACAGAGTAAGTTATAAGCGGTGTAAAATCATGGTATTAAAATGTGCCTGAAACATTACCTAACCGGATAATCCTTGTATTCGGATGTTGGCTCATTGCAGACATCAGACCACTGATTTTGGTTTTTTTCTCTTTTTCGTGCTTTCCGTGTATTCCGTGGTTGATATTCTTAGGATTTTTAACCACGGAAGGCACTGAACACACGAAAGAGGAAGAGAGATAAAAGGTTAGATTTTGGTTCAGTGAAGACATCAGACCACTGATTTTGGTTTTTTCTCCTTTCCGTGCTTTCCGTGTATTCCGTGGTTGATATTCTTAGGATTTTTAACCACGAAAGGCACGGAACACACGGAAGGGGAAGGGAGATAAAAGGTTAATTTCTAGGACGGTAAAATTTGCCACCGAAAAGGGGCATAAACAGTTACTTTATCGCTAATTACAAGAGTTTCAAGCAAAATGTTTACTCTTTCAGGTCCTTTACCTATATTAGTACACTAAATCCCGGCATTGCATTTTTAACATATCAGTGGATGTTTCCCCGTTCTCTCCAGTATCTGCTCCCACCAGCAGGAGGGCGTTTCTTTTGCAACCAGCGTATACTCACCCAGTAGTTTCTTGCAGAGGTTTATATGCTCGGTGCGATCACGATTCGCAAAGAGACCAAAATGTCCTATCCGCATAAAGCCACTGGGTAAAACATGCTACAGAAACCGTCTGATAAATTCCACTGCACAGAGTGTCATTACCTTGCGCTTACAGTCGTTCTTGTAATCTGTATAGGTGAAAGTAACTTTTCCGTCTTTAAAAGAGAGATGGCCGATCTCACACAATTTGACCACCCAATCTCAACTTATTTGACCGGTTTTCCTCTCTCCGTAATTTACCTTTCAATTTTCCTGTATTTACGATTCTTTTCAGGGAGGTTGATGTCACGAAGGAGAGTTGCAATACGAATGATACGTCAGATTTTTGTATTACCGACTGGATAAGGGAATAGGTTCAGAGAAGACCGCTCGTGAACTGAGTGTGTACGAAGAAACCGTAATAAACACAATGAAACGGATCCAGCAGTTTGCTCCTTTCATTGTTACATAAGAGATTAAACGTGGAATAGATTTACTGCCGAAGGCTTTGTTCAACACCTTTTTTTAAACGCCTTCCATACTTAAGTCAGAATAGCCTATTTATGTTGTTAATTTACTTCCCTACGAAACAATCATTAAAATTATTTTTACTGCACACAGTTTTTGGGTCCGTAGGGATTGGATATTTATAGCAACAACAACCAAAACATAGTTCCTCGTCCCGGAGGACGAATATTCTACGACTCAACTCGCAACCACATGTATATCGTATTCTACGGCATAGAAAAGATTATTATCACTTCTCCCCTTCCCATTGACCCACATCACCAAATGTTATATATTGTATTTAGTCCAGACGATTCCATCACACACACATCAAGGAGCTTACCAATAATGAACCACTCAGACCTTGACTGGAGTGTTGCGCCAAAACCTCTGAATAGAGAAACTGGCAGAGTGCAACCGGAAGAAACGGAAGATGAGAAACCCAAATTTGTAACCGGTGTAGATGAAAGTGAACGCGATCTGTATGAAGATGCCGAACCCGAAGTACGGCTCATATCTGCGCAGTGGAAACCGGGTCCAAAGGGCTTTTCTTATAATGAGCAGTGTTTTCTTGAGGTAAAAGCGGAGTATCTTAAGGAAACCATTCGTGCCAAAATACGAGGAAAACTCTTTTGCACCTTCGATGGCAAGGAGGAGGATTTAGCTCAGGAAGTAAACGGGTTTATCGAAAAAGATGGCACAGCAGTCATGGAGATTGAACACCTTTGGTATATGAACCTTGCTCATTATAATGCCTGTAAAGAGGACCCCAATACCCCCTGTAGTTATATCATAAAGAATATCACCCACTCCAGGGGTGAGAACATAATAGACAGCCCGGTACTTGAGATGCCTGTGGCGTGTAAGATCAGAGCGGATTATTTAGAAATACCTGATTGTCTGTTTCATCCTGACAGCGCTGTACCCTGCATCGATGAGGATGGTCACCTTATAAGCGAGCTTGTGACAGTCACAAACTATGCCCATGATTTCCCCGACAAAGAGCTGGTCCTCTTTGGTCATACCGACCAAACCGGCAGCGAGGGGTACAACTACGAATTATCCAGGCTGCGCTCCTGTGCAGTAAAGGCTCTTCTGGACGGCGATGAAACTGCCTGGGCTGAGATCACAAAGAACAGAAGCAGGGTCAAGGATTACCAGCAGATACTGAAAACCCTCTCGACCTCTCACAACTGGCCCTGTGACCCCGGGGAAGTTGATGACATAAACGGGCCGAAAACAGAAGAAGGGGTAAAGGCGTTTCAGGAGATGTTCAACATCAAATTCAATGAGAACATAACGGAAGACGGGAAAATCGGCCCCCAGACCTGGAAAGCGATCTTTAAGACAATACGCTCTTTTGTTGAAACAGAACCAAAGAAATTAATAGCAGAGGATACTCTGCCGGAGTTTTCCTACGGTTACAACGGTAAAGGCGTTTATCCCTGTGGAGAGAGTTTTCCCATGGAGGGCACAGACCCCAAAGACGCAAGAAATCGTCGTGTGGAGGTTGTGTTCTATGACAGGGCCCAGGCGCCTGAACTGCTTGATCATCCTGATGAGGACGTAATGGTGACAAGAGAGGAGAACCCGGTTTACGATACCGAGAGAACAGAGAGAAGGGCTATTGATGTTGTTCCTGTAAGCTGCCATTCTGAACCGTTCGCCCTTGAGTTTGTCTATCCTAATGTAATGAACCCGGACAGACCTCATAAGCAGTATGTAAACCTGGATTCAAACGGTACAAATGAGGGAAGAGAACTAACCATAAGGGTCAGGCCCAGGGGTCTGGCGCAGAATGTGGACGAGTCGGCGGTTTACTGGAAAGTCAACGCCCACGAGAATAACAGTAAGCGTACCGATCCCAAAACCGGAATTAAACCTTACTGGACGGATGCCGATTTGAGAGAATTTAACGAAGGTGAAGTAAAATGCTTCACTAAGTTTGATGACCGGGAATCCTCGATTTTACTTGTGTGCGGAGTTGCAGGAGGTGACCGGTTTACCGTGGAGGTGGGAAGTGATGGGAAGAATTATCCTTTGAGGCTTGAGGTGGAGAACTGGAGGAAGTTGTGGTATGAAATGGTTCAGCCTGAGGCACGGGGGAGTAATAGCATTTCGGATTTTACTTTTTTTAATGAAGACAGATCACCGGGATTAAGTTCAGAATCAACAAATTATATGAAAAGTGTACTTGATGATTGTTTTGTTGAGTTTGAACCGCTAAATGTGACGACATATACCAGAGAAGACTTGCCTTCAAATGGCGACTTCAATATTGTTGATGGCAGTTATATCAGAAAGGATGCTGGGAAAAAGGCTGTAGTTATGACTAGAAGGCAGGGGCTGGATATACTAAACAAAAAGAGGAAGTATACAGATAATAACAGAGCAGTTTCAGCTGTGTGGAGTGATTATCTCGCAATAGAGGTAGAATGGAGGCAGAAATTCGATGAGATTTTTGCTCCAGGAAGAGTACACACCAAACCATTTGTTTTCGAAAACAGCTTAGATAAGGGACAATTGTCAATAAATAAAATCATCTGGCATGCATCACATTGGTACGACATGTCATCTTCGGAATGGAAACCTACAGAAGAGGGAGATCCCGGTTGTGCATTCAATACGAAGCGGGAGATTACCGATAAAGATGATATAAAAGAACATATTTCATTTTTGGATTTTCGAACAATAACTATTGCTTTTCCATCATCAAAAAACACATTCCCGGGGAAATTAATACCCAGGGACAGTGATTTATGTTTCATTCACCGAAACCATTTTATTGGCCTAAGTATAGAAATAGAGGGCGTTGGATACAATCTGATAAATGGTGCCGCTCTTCGTGGAAACATCCATTTGAGTACACATGCCGGAAATATTCATCCGGTAGGTATGGCAAGGACCTTGGTGCATGAATTAGCACACAATATGGGACAGGTATATGCTGATAAACAAACAGATGCACGTTTTGGTCGCCCAGCATCCAAAGTAATTCCTGGCGTGCCGTTTCCAAAAGCAGTGCCAGAAGGATATGTATACGGAGATCGCGGACACACTGGTACCCATTGTGCATACGGTCTTGGTGTGGTTTTAAGGTCGTCACCAGATTACAGCAAAAATAGGCAGGCAGGAGTCATGCGACGATGCATCATGTATGGTGCAGGTAATATGGCATTGTCAAGACATTTCGAGTTCTGTCCAGATTGCAGGAAACACATTAAAGCTGAAGATTTAGGAGATGTACGCAGATCATGGACATAACAAAAAAAAAATTAGTGTTAATAATAATAATAATATTTAATATCTGGAGTTGCGGTATGGATGAAATGAATGATCAAACAGCAGGACCTTTTGGATTATCTGGTGAACAGTATTGGGATAATCCGATGGCAAATAAAAATGATTTGGCATCTCAGCGCCTTAGTAATAATGAGTATGGTTTGCTTGTTGATGGCCCACCAGAAGTATTCCTTCAGGATCACAGCACCGTTCCTGTTTTAGCTTTACGGGTTATAGAAACTTACCGTAGTGTGAAATATTCACTCAGTACCACTACTCAAGTTGTATCTGTTCACCTTGAAACAGGTGCTGTAATAGTTAGGAAATTGACACCCTATCCCCCTCCTCCACTTCCTGATTTCGAGGAACCACCGCCCGCACCAGGATCAATCGCGGAGTGTATCGATGAAGATCTCATGGAAATATCCTCGATCCAATCCGATCTGGGCTCAAACAGAGTCTTTTTATTGTGTGGACCGGAAATATCAAATAAAATTATGATGAAAATTGTTCCGGGTAAAAGAGGCATCAGCTATAAAGAGTACAGGGAAGTAGTAGATGCACGTTACAACATCCAAACCCCATTCCCAATAACCGGGAGCGTAAATAAACTTGAGATTGAAAGGCTCAATCCCCCTGAACCGAACAGTGAAAACACTGTTTGGGAGATGAATGCACTAAAGGAGGGTGAAGCAGATTACCGTATCACCATGACATTTAATATCAAAGGAATCAATCGTTTCATTTTTCCTGAAGAAAATCGTCCTTTAGACAATAACAACAATACCGTGTTTGCTTCTATACCGCTTGCAATGATAGTTTTTGATCAGGATAGAAATACCATACTTAGAGAACAATTCGGTATACCGGTTACAGAAGAACCATTAATTTACAATGATGACATTTGGCTTCGGGGCGGCATCTCATTTCTTTTGTCTAATCTGATCGACCCCGGGATGTACCAATACCTTTACACCTGGTTTATATGTATGGATAATATACAAATGCTTAAAATCGAGCTTGAAGAGGGATGGGAAGATGATCTGGTTCCCCCGCCCTCACGTATTCCGAAGTTCAATACTGATAAACCGGAGGAATAGAAGAGATTTTGGAGCATCAATGCCGAAAATGCCAATCGGTACGCATGGAACAGATAACCAAAGCCCTTCCCTGCCACTGCAAAACACCCCTGGTAAGGCAACCACTCTCACTGCAACACGGTAATCAAAGAGGGCAAACAAGTAGTGGGCACTAATGAAGAGAAAAAATATCTGACGTGTCTGCGTTCTGTTTCATGCCGGAGATTCTTCCTGTATGAATCGTTTTTGTAATATTTGCGAGACTTATTTTAAAATTGAGCACACTACGTCAAAATTACCTCGACCATCTTCATTTCAAAGTCGTGCACCCAAAACAATTTTCAAGCAAAATGTTTACTCTTTCAGGTCCTTTACCTATATTAATATACTAAACTTGCATGCTAAGAATAGAGATCCAATCCCCATCACAAGGGGGCAGATGTAGAGTAAGCAGCGACTCTGTTCAACATGAATCTTTATGAAATGGTTCCGCAGATGGGTGCCAGGATTGTGCTTTTGGAGCGTTTCACAAAGAATGCTTAAACGTTGTTTTAATATAAGCTGGTATATTATTCAGATGTACCGGGTTTTCTAAAGCACGCCAAAGGAGATGTATCGTTGCTCCATTGTTTAAGTTTATACTTGGCCTGATGTACCAGAAAACCATTGAACAAAAGAATGTATGCGGAGAACAGGTAATCGATGGCAACTTGTCTAAAATGTGGGAATAAACTTGGAATCCTTCAGAACTACGGATCTGACTTACAACCATCATGTTATGACTGCATGCATGGGGATCATTTCGTCAAAAATGAATGAAAAAACAATCAGGCTTTCAGCTGGGATAAGGAAGCGTTTGGCAGAGACAGCAGAAAAGTATCCGTCTGAGTTCACATCTGAAAAGGCCGGACAGGAATCTGTTGGTATCCCGATGAAAATCCTCTTATTGACACGATTTCCATTTCTGGGCCTTTACTATGATCTTATAAGGATGCAGTTTCATCATGAGTATATATATTTTATCATTGCTGATCTTCTCCTGATTTCGTTTTGCACATTTTTCTTTTCATTAGATATTCTAGGATATCGTTTGGTTTTGATGAGTGTGGTGTTTTCTATAATGGTGCATTTAGACGCGATTTCATTGAGTGGGACAAGATACAGAGAATAAGACAGCTTATGGACTACAAAAGATGGAACGATATTCATGTCGGTAAGCAAACCATAGTGGTGAATCCTGATGATCAATTTGTGTATTCAATCGAATCCCAATCCCAAATTATCAGGGTTCCTAAAAATTACTCTGAATCAAAAGAATTCATAGAATTGGTAACAGGAAAAACTGGTATTGAGATGGAATATGACAAAAAAAATATCTTTAAATGGTTGAAAAGGTTTTTTTCCTAAAAGGGCTGACCTGTTCGACCCCTATTGTATAAATGTAAAAGAGTGGTACTTCATTGATACCACCCGTTCAAATAAAGGGCTGATAACAGATCCACACATTAATTTCGCGGATCATCTTCCGGATTTATGTAGTGTATCTCTGATGGCCCTATGCTTGTCTGCTGCACAACCGTTTCTCCCTCTATAATTGCAAAGTGTGGGTTATCGGGCATCAAGGTAGTGAAACCACCGGCATCGAGCCTTTGAGTATTATCATTATCAACAGTTTCACCATAGCCGAGGTTAAAAGTTCCGGACAGAACCGTAATCCGTTCGAAACTCGGATGGGTGTGAGGGGGAATGATATAGCCATCAGGGAATCGCAGACGCACGACAAACAATCCGGTATCGGAGAGATCACCTTCCAGTACAGCATACTCTGCACCCTCAGGGAGTGAGGGGGGACCGTCCTGCCACTGAATTTCATCGGAGGTATAGATAATATGCTCCTCTGGTCCGTAGGTAGTGCGCGGGTCATAGCCATTTTCTGGCTTGCTGTGGGCATAAAAGACTAATAGACTTATAATAGCAGCAGATGCAAAAACAGTAAACAGTGCCGATACTTTTCTTTTTCCAGACATGCCTGCCTCCTTTTTGTTTATAAAAACAGAAAAAGCAAAATATATTTCTACGAACTGCTTTTTTTTTGCAAATCATGTTTTCCCCAAAATATGATCTTTTTTGTTCTTTGCCAGACATACAGCTTTTCACTTCGGGCCACTTTTAGCGTATCCATCAGTCTCTTACTTTCAGAAATAAGAGGCTTTACAGACTTCTCCTGTCCCGGTCTCCGGTTGTTTGCTCTCGATTAGCATTTTTGTTACTTTTCTCATATGCCATTTTCAACGCCTGAAGCGCTATGGCCACTATAATTCCAGTGGTGACAATCCCGAATATTCCCATACAGACAGACAACACCTTACCAAGATCGGTATCTGGAGTTATATCCCCATATCTTACCGTCATGGCCGTAATGAATGTAAAATAAAGACTGTTGAAGAAACTAATTTCCTCAGTAACTGAAAAAAGTACCCCAAGCATAAGGACAGTAAAGAATAGTATTCCCCATGCAGGGAATGTCAATACCAACAGTTTAAAAAACAACCTGATAAACAACCTGGAAAAATGTACATTCGACATCTTTGGGTTAATCATTTCCAGACATGTTCCTCCGCCTTCATTGTACTGCCTAACGCAAGCATCTTAAAGGACAATACTTTATTAGTTCATTGAAAACATGTAAAATCAGTCCCCCTTTGGGTTTACCTTTTCTTTTTCAATACCCCAATAGCTTAGTTATGAACAGTTTATGCCGATGATTTTAGTTTTATTCTATTCAACCACCATGATGTATCAGGTAGTACCTAAAGGGCATTTTTGAAATTTTAGCAGCGTTGCTTTTTGCGCGAATTCATCCTCCGTTACTATTCCCTGTGCTTTAAATGCTTTTAAGCGCTCAAGTGTAGTAACGACATCTTCATCCTGTACAGGATATGCCGGAGTTTCTTTTTCAGTGCTGGCCTTTTTAAATAGGGTCTTTGGCAATTTCTGTCTTCATCTTTCAGCAATACAATAGAATCCAAAACCCGTATGACCCCGGATTTAACACTTGCTAACCGGTCCTGAAAATAAAGCCTTCAAAACGAGGCTCTCCGGCAACAAAAGCTACAACATCAACAGATCAGTGTTTAAACATAGTTACATTCATCCTGTTTTGTTGCAACAAGCTGATATGTCCAGCTACCACCATTCCTTGTAAACATATTCAACCCTTTTATTATTCAGCATCGCAAAATAAATGCCTCCTTCGATAACCCCATCATTCTTGAGCACCTGGTGACCCGGTGCAACTGGTATGACACACGAGCCTCGCCATTAAGTGTGTATTTGACTCACCCATATAACAACCGGGTACTGTGGATCATTGGTTTCGATAATACACATCATTTCCCCCATGCATACTACAATGTTTGAGTTTTCTTCCGGTGGTATATTCCAATACTTGCTCCGGTGATGCTGGTGGAGCGGTATGATATCTACTTTGCCACCACTCAAATAGAGACAAAATGCACTGATGGTAATCGTGCAAAAAGCATCGACCTGATATAGGAAAAGGGTTTTAGAACAGGCTTAACGGGGTAATCATTGATTTCAAAATGCTCGCCCTATCGAAAGAGCTGGTGGATGGATAACGAATACATGATTTAATCCGCACTTTCTTCGCGAATTTGAATTATGTGCCTCGGTAAACCCCTACGCCGACAGACGCCCGAAGGGTGGTGCGAAGCGAAACAATCATTTACGCCATAGGGAGGATCGTAATTCCTGAAGTACTTACAGCTCCGTCTACTATAGTTTAACCGTAAAAGTGTTTTTGAAAAGAGGTATAAACAGATACATTATGACTAAATCAAATATTTTTTATGCAAAACATTTACTCTTCCAGAGCCTTTACCTATATTAACTATACTAATCGGTATGCTAAGAATAGAGATCCAGTTCCCATAGCGCAGGGGCTAGATGCAGAGTAATTTTAGAATGAATGCTTAATCGTTATACGACATATGTGAGTGTGTTCCCCTGGAGAGGAGATTTTATCGCGGTCTGGCTGTTTTTTCAAAAACTATTTAAACAAACAATTACAAGCATTATTAATGATGAAATAAATTCATCAAAAAACAACAGGAGGTTATTTTATGACGCTTTTTCAAAGTAGTGCATTTTGGATAACATATTTTGTCGTTGTTACTTTGGGGTATATATACATTTCATTTGCATTTATGGTTATAGGAAAGAAAGCCAAACTATCCCATCCAGGATTAGCATGGATTCCCGGACTAGGAATGTTTATTGTCGCTTTTCAGGCATCAAAGATGCACTGGTGGCCATGGCTGCTTTTAATAGGCTTTTTAATCCCATTTGTTAACGTTGTTGCTTTGATTTTATTCTTAGTTTATTCCATAATATGGGATTGGAAGATGTTTCAGGCGATAAATAAGCCTGGTTGGTTGGCACTACTATTGTTTGTACCTATTGTTAATTTTGTAATAATGGGAATAGCTGCTTGGGAGTAAGGAATAAAACCGGATATATTTTATTATAAATTTTTTAAACAGCCCTAACGAGAAAAAGCCGTCGCGATAATTTCTCTTATTAAATTGGCGGAAGGCCATCATCCGTTCCGTCCACTCATGCACACTCAAAAACACTAAAGGGACGTTACACTTTTGGACTTAGTTCTCGTCTTCGTATAACAGGGGATAAAGAATTCGAAGGGTTGCACCCTTCTCCCCCATTTTTTCTCAGCCAGTTTGCTAACCTTCGCGGGCACCCCAAAGCGGTAAGGTGGACCGAAGAGAACCGATCCACCCAAAGAAGATACCTACCAGTAACACTTTTCTATGCTCTGCCTCTTGATCTGATCATGAAGTCAACATCAATATCCCCGCTGCCCTCAGGCGCGTCTACAAATTCTATCTCAACAACAGATCTTACACTCTGCACCGATCTGTTTCTGATTGTTTCAGTAAAAGAGTCATATCCCTCTTCACTTGCATACAATCCCTCATTGAGATCAACACCCGAAACCAGATCATTTACCGTTAACAGCGGAAATACAATGTCTGTATCAACCGACTCGACGATTAAAAGCTTAGTATTATTTTCATCATAGTATGATACTTTAACCACTATTCTTTTATCTCCGTTTGCGTTTACGAAGCTGTTGGACCCGGCCTGAACGGAAAGATGGGATATGTAAAAAGTTTCCAAAGGAATTCCTGCATTGGTTATTTCATCGCGTACATCATCAAGGTTAATGTCCTCATAAACCAACATGGGATCACTTCCCTGATTGGGAGCTACGGTAAATGTATAACTTATTGTATCATTGGACACCACAGGTGTGAGCCCACCTGAGCCACCGCCGTCTGAACCGTCTGAACCGTCTGAACCGTCTGAACCGTCTGAACCGTCAGAACCGTCAGAACCGTCAGAACCGTCAGAACCGTCAGAACCGTCTGAACCGTCTGAACCGTCAGAACCGTCAGAACCGTCAGAACCGTCTGAACCGTCAGAACCGTCTGAACCGTCGGAGCCGTCGGAGCCGTCGGAGCCGTCGGAGCCGTCGGAGCCATCGGAGCCATCGGAGCCATCGGAGCCATCGGAGCCGTCGGAGCCATCGGAGCCGTCGGAGCCATCGGAGCCATCGGAGCCATCGGAGCCATCGGAGCCATCGGAACCATCAGAACCGTCATCACCCACTATTGGATCTCCCGGCCCTGTGGGTGAATCACCACCACTTTCGGAACATCCAATCAGAAAGAGAACAAACGCTACCATTGAAAGGTAAACTACTACTTTTTTGACTGCCTGGTTCATACTTCTCTCCTCTTTTATGTTTGACTGCGTTAGTCAGAATTTTTAGACTTAAAGCTAATAATGTTTATAAAATTTCCAAACTGGGAACCACCGATCATTCCGATAACAGGGTTAAACCTAATAGGAAAAGCAACATTTAATGATGCCCGGAACCCGTTTCTTCCCTTAAATCTCACCCAGTCATCATCATCGATTAGAGTTCCATCCACATCAAGAGTACCGGATGGTTGTATGAAGCTGTTTTCCCATCCCATTTCCAGAAAAACCTCCATGAAATTCAATGGTTTGTATCCTGACACTATACCGACAAAACTTGAAAGTCCCTTTAAATTAAACTCACCAACGATGTCATTATCATCATCTTCCCCGGTTTTCCAGTAAGCGTTGAGCCATGTGAAATTTGCGGCAACAGAGAGGGAGAACGGTAGGTCTTCCAACAGGTACTGAAAATCATGATGAATGCCAAAACCCGGAAAAGCAATTTTTACATCTCCGAAATCGGAAATACCTATTTCGGGCAAACCCATGTAGCGCAGGGTTAATGCTGTATAGTAATAGGAAAAAGTTGTTTGAAGGGTAACGTAAGGCAGAACGGAAACATCCGGCAGATGACCACCAATTAAACCGGTATCCCCTTCATTTACCGAGATAACACTACCATGACGGTTAAGTATCGAACGAGAGAGCTCCGGGATTTCAGAGTCACCAAAAATAGTAGGGGTAGAAACCCTTTGCACCTCTATGCACCCTCTGCAGTCAACATCAGCACCCCGATCCTCCTGAATCCTGCAGGTTGTGCATCCATCATCATAGTATCTTACCGAGTATTCCCGATCTGCTCCATTGAGGTATACAATTGAAATAGGAATCGATACCCCGAATGAGAACTCTTTGCCCACAGAAGCACTCTGAAACCATCCTGCGTTGGTGAGCGTTCCAAAAGTCGTTGCAATTGGTCTGAAATAATCTTTTTGGTCTACGAGTGCATTGACTGTTTCATTAAGAGAGTTTCCCCTAACAGGAATCAATGCCACAAGTAATAAAACAAGTGCTTTAAAAAACCTACCCATATGTACTCCATTGTTAGTAAGTGAAGCATAATATTATCAATGCCTTAGAGGTTCGCTTCGGACTGATCTATAAAAGGTCTTCAGACCTTTGTTCCACACCCAGCTCTAAAAAAAGTGTCTACTTCATGTACTTGGGATATCAGATTATAAGGAATATCTCTATTAATATAAACTATGATGGCAAAAAAAGAGATCTTTTTTTCAACAAAGTATAGTCAAAAAAGACCAGAAAGCTTGGAGCGAGTCAACCTGTTCTTTTCTATGCTGTAAGAATGTACCGAATCAGAAAGACTAAAGGTGATTTGATTATGTTAAAAGTGTGTGCAATTGTTGTGCCCGCTTAAGAACTACCCTGCACCATATCTCCGTTATCATTCTATAAAGTATGATAAGTCTTTTCCGTTTCTACTACATAGTGTAATTGTACATACTTACACGTACCCTCTTTTTAAGAGATTTTCCCCAATATGTACACTCATGTCCAATCACGCTTAGGTTTTTTTGTCAGTTCTGCCATCAAATGAACAATCATTTTACCCACTTTGCCAGGCAATCAAGAAAACTTCCCCATAACTGTTTTTGGAACAGTGTTTGAAAAAGGGGGTAAAAAACAGAATACAAATGTCCGTGCTTACCTGCTTTAAGTCACACAGTTTGTCGCTCGCAGCGAGTGCTATCTCAGCTGTTTCAGCCGCGTTACAGCCTCTGTCCGGCACAGTATTAGCGTGTTTTTTTAAAACGGCTCTATTTGTCCGGTTAAAGATACACAATCAAAACCACAATTTTAGCCAGTTAAAGCAAAAAAACAGGTACATGAGCGTAATGTATTTTTAGCTACTCACAGCGTGTGATTAAGACCATGAGATTTAAGCCAATGAAACGTTTTATTCTGATTACAGCGATCGTTATAGCAACTCTGGTGGTAGCACTGTTTGCCACTCTTGCCATTGCGATCAACAGTAACACTGTTCACCAATATGTTATAGCCCGGGTGAATGAGTCGATACCCGGTTCTTTTAAACTGGACCGCCTTCGTATCACTCCCTTTGGAATTCAGGTTGAACTACTCGATTTTGCGCTTCTGGATCCTTCAGGGCAGGAACTTGCTGCTTTTGAGCGTTTCTTTGCAGACGTTTCATTAATAAGCCTTATACGAAAAAATGTGGTGATCAGAAAAGCAACACTTGAGCACCCCAGCACCGTAATCGAGATCGACAGCAGCGGCAATCTCACCCTGCTTAATGCCTTTCGCCGGGGTGAAAAAGATCCTGAGCCTCAGGATACGCTACCCGAACAGGAAACTGGTGCCCCAGTGCCCGTGGAGCTACGCAATCTGGACATAATCGGCGGAAAGGTTCGTTTCGCATCACAAAAGGACAGCATAGAGATAGAATTGTCTGGTCTCAGCGTAACTGCCAGCGGACAAATCCCTGCCATGTCAGCCGATCTCTCACTGGCCTTTGATTCACTGGCTTTAAAGAATTCCCGAATCAACACCCGGATTTTTGACCTTCAGCTGATGGCCAAACTTAGAGAGATGGATTTAGATTCCCTGGACCTCAGACTCAACACAGAAAAGTCTGCTGTGGCTCTAAGCGGCCGGGCATCATCACTGGCAAACGATCCTCTGATAAATTTAACCCTCACTTCCGATCTCTCGCTTGAGGAGGTAAAAAGTTTTGCGGCTCTGGAAAAGGAGCTCAGTGGCAATGCAGCGCTTCGCCTGAACGTCTCCGGCTTAGCGTCCAATCCCGACCTCGATCTGAATGTGGCCTATGATGGTGGTGAGATTTGGGGGTATCCGGTAAACATGATGCTTGTTGATGCTACCCTCAGAGACCGAAACATCAGGTTATCACCATTGAGGATCGGCGGGGATGTTGGCTCCATCGACCTTACCGGTGACATCGATGCCCGGCAGCTGTTTCCTGATGGCTTTCTCGATCAAATGAGCTCACCTGAACATTTAAAGTACAATGTAAGACTGTCAGGAAACGATGTTTTGCTCCACCACTTTGCCCCCACACTCTCGGGAGCCGGGCAACTTTCGCTCAGGCTTGAGGGCAGGGGAATTAAACCCGATTCAT
The DNA here is from genome assembly GCA_029688955.1 of Chitinispirillales bacterium ANBcel5. Classification (NCBI taxonomy): domain Bacteria; kingdom Pseudomonadati; phylum Fibrobacterota; class Chitinispirillia; order Chitinispirillales; family Chitinispirillaceae; genus Cellulosispirillum; species Cellulosispirillum alkaliphilum. The sequence goes on from JARUKZ010000049.1 coordinate 17,504, forward strand.
TGGCCGCGAATACAACAATCCAGGCATACGTAGCAGACTTTAAACCTACAGCAGACGCTGTGCCTCAGGATGCGCAAATCTCACTTTCGGCCGCATTGACGCAGGGAATTGTCCATATTTCTGAATTTTCCGGCAACGTTGGAACCACCAATCTCGACCTCTCAGGCGGCTACAACATCTCTTCAGGTGCGATGGATGCCGACCTTAGCCTCTCGGTTCCATCACTTGCAGAAGTACTGCACCTCAGCGGTATCGATGACAGTGTTTCCGGCAGTGCCACCCTTTTGGCTCAGCTGGGGGGAGATATCACCCACCCCAGGGCTGTTATCAATTTAACCGCAGATACTGTTGCGGTAGGTGATATACAGGTAGACAGCTTACTGCTTTCTGCAGGGCTGGAGAGAGATGGCAGAGCGCGGATAGAGCGACTGACCCTAAACAGGTTGAATTCCGAAGCTGAGCTCTCCGGATCAACGCAGCTGCTGCACAATGGTTCGCTTATCCCCGTTAGTGAGATGGAGTTTGATGTCGCCCTCTTTTCAGAGAAACTACAGTTGGATGATTTTATTGAGGCGGTTAGTGGAACGGTTGCTATCGATGCAACTGTTCAGGGTACGATTGATGACCCCCGGGGACACGTCCGACTTTCCGCAGCCGATATCTCAGCTGCTGAGCAGAACATCTCAGAAATACACCTCCAGACCAGACTGGAGAACCAGAGAGCCTATATAGAGCCTCTTCAAATCGCGCTCCTGCCCGGACAGGAGCTCAGTGTAAGCGGATGGGCAGCACTTAAAGATTCCTTTGATCTGAGGCTTTCGGCCCCCCAATTGGATTTAAATGAACTCTCCACGGTAACCGGTCTTGAGACTCTTTACGGAAAACTTTCCCTTGCTCTGCAGGCCCGGGGAACTTACCAGCAACCGCAAGCAGATGGTATGCTGAACGTAACTGATATCAGCATAGAATCCCTTCCGGTGAAAGACATCTCGCTTCAACTAAGTTTTAAGGATCAACTGGCAAGAGTAGCAGGTACTGCAATGGGGGACATTTCTGCTACCTATAATATCGATACCAAAGATTTCGATGCGGCCCTCAGGCTTGATGATCTGCTTCTTGATCCCTATCTTGCGTTAACTGGTCAGAACCTTGAGGGCAGGATAACCGCCGCTCTTAGCGCTGAGGGCAACACCGACTCCTTAGCTCAAACCAGCGGCCTGCTGGATATCACCGATCTTAAGGTCGGTTATGACAACATTCCCGTTATCGAAACAAACGATCTTAGAGTGTCGGTGCAAAACAATCAATACACTGTTCCCCAATTCAGTATAACACTGGTTGGCGAAGGATCGTTAAGTGGCAATGCTCAGGGGTTAATTGAAGGTCCTCATGAAGTGACCCTCAACGGAGATATTCCTTTAGCACTGAGCCGACATTTCACCGAAGAGCTTCCCGATATAGAAGGAAATGTGGTTCTTGATATTTCATTCACCGGCATGGCCGATGCCCCCGATCTTAGCGGTGATGTGCGGCTAAACAATATTGCTTTGACCTTGCCGGGAATTGCTCAGCGACTGCACTCAGTTAATGGCCGCATCGTGGCAGATAACAGATCGGTTCGACTTCAGTCGCTTCGTGGTAATCTGGATGAAGGATCTCTTGATGTACGGGGGGAATTAAAGCTGGATGATTTCAGCCCTTCAGATTTGAGGGCTGATGTGGTTTTACGACGTTTGCCTGTAGCCGTGCCCGATATGCTCGATCTTGTGGTTGATGCACGGGTTAGCGTTACAGGAAATTCCGATACCACCCGTGTATCCGGGGATGTTGTACTGCTTGATGGAGTCTACTATCAGGATGTGGTGATCAATCCCCTGGCACATATGGGACAGCGAAGACGCAGAGAACGGCATGTGCCCCAAGAGATCCAAATGCCATACCTTAGAAATATGCGTTTTGATGTAGGTATTCAGGCACGGGCTCCGTTTAGAGTAAATAACAACCTGGCCAATCTGACCATTATCCCCGACCTTCAGTTAATGGGCACTCTTAACGCTCCGGCTCTTAACGGCAGAGCAAATGTTCGTGAAGGTACTGTCACCTATCTGAGAAACGAATTTGAGGTCAGGAGGGGAGTGATAGATTTTGTTAACCCCTATGCTATCGAACCGAGAATTGATATAAGGGGAGTGGTGCCTGTGGATGAAAGAATTATACAGCTTGAAATATCAGGTACCCTGGATGATCTTATATTTCAACTTGGCAGTAACGACCCTACTCTTGAGGATCAGGACATTCTCTCTCTTCTTATTCTGGGTCAAACTATCGGAGATCTGCAGGATAACTTTTTGCCCGGAGCAAGCGGCACGGCTGGGCAGACTAATCAGCAAATTCTTGCTTCACTTATCGCTTCAACCTTTGGTGATGATATAAGAAGAGCTACTGGTCTTGACATTTTCGAAGTAGAAACAGGTGATGAGTTGGATGAAGAGTCCGACAGGATAGCTGTTACAATGGGCAAGCAATTTACAAGGCAATTAAGCACACGATACACAGTTGAATCCAGGGAAGGAGAGATCGTGCAGCGTGCGGCTGCTGAGTTTAGAATTCTTCAAAATTTACTTATTGGCGCGTTTCAGGACACAAGGGGTATTTATGGCGGTGAATTACGTCTTATCTGGGAGGCACGATAGATGAGACGATCCATTTTTCTGACAGTACTAATGATTCTCTCTCTATGTAGCGTTGCTTCAGTGGCTTCTGAGCAGATGGTTGATAGTGTCTCCTATAAGCTTACTGAGAAAACTCACGATTCAGATGAACTACTAAACGCCGCACAAAAGCTGATTACTCTAAAAGCCAACCAGCCGCTTGACTCTTCTACTTTAAATGAATCTATCGATGCGCTGTATGCCTGTCGTCTCTTTGAAAGCATTGAGGTCACAGAGGATAAAGGGCATGTTATGTTTCTGCTTAAACCTGCAAAGTATGTAAGAGATATCCGCGTAACAGGAGCCCATCCTTTATTTGCCGACGAAGTAGAAGTGGCAATGAATACCTATCCCGGTGATATCTTCTACCACGATGTACGGAAACAACAGGATTCTCTGATCAGGGAACTTTATCTAAGAGAAGGCTTTGTTTCTCCCCAGGTGGAGATTACATCAGAAACCCATCGTTCCGGTGAAGGGCAGGTGCTCAATGTTATGGTAGAACCTGGTGATTACTATCGCCTGAACAGTATTGAGATCAATGGCAATGATGCGGCCTCGAATCTGGGCCTGAAACTCAGAATGAGAACCTGGCGCGCCTCTTTTTTTCCCGGAAGCGGCGGACGTTTCCTTGAAGCAGATCTTAATAAAGATATAACAACCCTTACTGAGCTCTACAGGGCTAACCGGTACGCAGACGTAGAGATCCGAAAGACTGTAATAATGGATTCTTCAGATCACTCGGTAAATGTTGTATTGGATATAATTGAAGGGGACCGGTACCGAATAGAATTTTCACCCCGAAGGGATCGTGGATATCGCCGGGGAGTTTTTAAGGATGATATCACCATTTTTGAAAGCGGCAACCGCAACAATCTCGGTTTAAGGACCTCAACGCGGGCTATTCACCGACGTATGAGGGAATCGGGGTTTCTCGATGCTACAGTAGAGTACTCGGACACCACCGTAGAACGAAGTCGGTATAACGAACGGATCGTGTATTTCGATATCAACAGAGGACCGCGCACAACGGTTTCTCAAATTATTCTTAACGGAGTAAACAGTATAGATAAAGATCTTGTTTACGGACAGATGTTACATGTCGACAGAGGCAGAGCTTCAAGAAGGGCCTATAACCCCGATGTACTGCAGGAGGATGTGGTTGCCATAAATATGCTTTATATCTCCCGGGGCTTTCTTAACGCGCAGGTATCATCGGATGTCGAGGTGGAGAATAATTCTGCAGTCATTACCATAAATGTAGATGAAGGGAAACAGACAATACTAAACGATGTCACCGTTGATGCTCAACGGTTTAGTGAAATCGATGTAAATGAAGCTATAACCGCAAAAAAGGGAGACATATTCAGCAGTGCACTCCTCAATCAAAACGCCCGTACGTTACAGGCTTTGATTGCAGAGCAGGGCTATCCACACGTTGAAGTTACCCCGGTTGCACAGATGAGCAGTGATAGTACCAAAGCCGATGTTGATTTTCGCATCACTGAAGGTCCACAGGTTTTTATGGGTGATGTGCGCTATATCGGTGCTTTCCAAACACAGGAAACTGTACTCAACCGAGAGCTGCGCGCTTCACCAGGAGACCCGCTCTCTTTACAGGACATTGTCGATACTCAAAACCGACTCAGAGATCTTGAACTGTTCAGCTCTACCCGTTTCAGGACCATAGGTTTGCGGGAACGATGGGACACAGTGCAGGTATTTGTTGAGGTAGCAGAAGTACCGCCCTACTATGGCTCCTTTAGTACCGGGTTTCAGTCCGATGAGGGCCCCTTTATCAGTGCAAAGGTTGGTAACCGCAATATGTTTGGGCTCAATAAAGATGCCTCGATAAGTGGTGAATTGAGCCAGATTGGTCACAGAGGTGAACTGGGGTTGATGGAGCCGCGTCTCTTTGGTACCGATTTGCGGGCACAGTTTGGAGTGTATGGTGAAAGTATTTCTGAGCTTAATCTCGATTGGACAAGCACAGCCTATGGTATCTCAAGTGTAATTAGCTATTCGATTGGCAGATTTACCAATCTTGGTCTTGGTACAACTTACGAACGTCGCCGCCTCTCTACAGATGATGGAGAGGTTCCCGACACCTTAAATGACTTTAGCCGTGACAACCGACCCCGAAATATAGTTGTCCTGAAACCATCATTTACCTATGACCGCAGAGATTCCTTTACCCGTCCGCGCGGAGGTGTCCTGTTTGGCTCTTCAGTTGACATATCCCAGAGTATCGATAGCGAAGTGGATGATTTTGTGAAGATTCAGTCAGAAGCAAGAGGATACATAACACCACTGTCTCGATTAACACTGGCCGGTATTATTCGAGGTGGTTATATTCATCCCCTTGGTGAGGATGCAGTCGTTCCAACCGACCAGATCTTCTATCTGGGCGGAACACAGAATATCCGGGGTTTCGACAAAAACCTCTTTCATCCCGACTCCAGCGGTGGTACAGCAATGCTCTCTGCCAGCATAGAAGCCCGCTTTGAGCTTGGCTACAACATCGAACTAACAGCGTTTGGTGATATCGGCAGGCTGGAAAATGATTTTCGGTCGATTTCTGAAGATCAGTTTCGCTCCTCTGCTGGTCTGGGGCTCAGATATATCACCCCCATTGGCCCTATTGGGCTTCTTTATGGACACAAAATAGATCGAAAACCAGATGAAAGTTCAGGGGCTTTTCATTTTTCCTTAGGGTATACTTTTTAAGAGTAGCTTTTATATGTCTCTCTTTGTTTCATCTCAGGTACAAAATCCTACAGGCAGATTGTCCTTCCGGAAAAACAGTTCTACCTTTTAGTCCCGCAAGCCGCGCCGGAGTGAATATTTCGTTGTAACAGTTTTTAAGTTGTTTGTGTTCGTAATAGGGGTAAGGCAGAGCCGGAGTCGGTTTGCGAATTTACTGGACAGCTTTGCTCCGGCTCAGCCCTTCGACTTGCGCCCGGGGAACTGAATTGATGCGCTGCCGAGGAATGAGCCGGTACTTGAATCAGATAGTGCAAAGCTGTTTCAGATCATATCTAAGCGATATCAGAAATAGTACCCAAAATTGATATTGAGTCGATGATTCCACTGAGGATCCTGCTGCCCTTCATCCAGCCCAACACCGAAAAAATCGGTTAACCAGGGATGGTTATACCCTGAAGCCAGATCGATATAGGCAAAAATCGGTCCTGCACCAACTGAAGCACCCAGAACATTTTGCTGAGTATTTTCAAACTGATCGTTGTCTTTGTCCGTAAAGGTGTAGTTGTTATAAACAGTAACCGTTGCAGGTCCGATTTGAAAGGGCAGTGTATAGGCCAGGCCTACAGTGTACATCATTGCCTTTGATGCAATACTATAGGGCCATCCATAAGCCCCCTTGGTAACGGTTTCCAGACTGTTACCCTGGTCATCAACTGCGTTATAGTTATATAAGATCGTGTTGGCCAGAAGATTAAACTGCCCTATATCAGCATCAATATGAAATGCAGCAGCATAGCGATCTGACCAGGCGTCTTCATCTGCAACTACACTGTTAAAGATTTGTCCGTATTGGGCAGACACCCCAACTTCCAGACCACCTAATAACCCCAGGGGTAAATTATAAGCCACCCGGGCATTTACCTGATTGCGCTCTTCATTGGACTGCCCCTCAACCGGTATGAGGTCATAAGAGTATCTGGCCGCCTCGGGATTACCATCAGGAATCGCAGTAGTTCCGTGGGGTTCAGATTGAATGAAGTAAGCAAGTGCCAAATCAAAATTGTTTACGGTATGTGTAACCTTCACTCCCATATCATAGTCATCTTCCAGACCTACATAGTAAGCTGTAGAAAAGAAATAACTATGTGATGCATAGGGAAGATTGCCAAAGGGTACCTGGGTAACACCAAGCTCAAGTTGTGTATTGTCGTTCCAACGGTAACCAACCCAACCGCGCTGGATAAAATGTACCTGACCCACAGGATAGAACCGGTATTCAAAGTCTAACAAAAACCCGTCCATCAGCCCCGATACATTGAGACGCCAGGTGTCCCAGGTTTTTTGTATATCACCGACATTCAGGTCACTTTCGTACATTCTCACAAAGAAGTTATAACGAAATGCGCCACCAATGGATATACCGTCCTCCTCCTGTGCGCTCACGCTGACAAAAGATACAAGAAGGAAGGATACACTCAGTAATATAAGCATTTTAAAAGATTTAAACATACACACTCCGCTATCAATTGAAAAGAATTAGTTTTTACAGTCTCTGTTTGTGTATACTGTATTATCTCATTATGTTTAAAATTTCTACCTACACTCTTAATTGTTATCAGGAATCCAGGCCTGCACTCTTTCCCTATTTTCTTCAATCCACCTTACAGCATTTTGATATGGATCGGCACCTGTTTCCTCATTCCAAATCATGACCTGTTCCATGTCTTCGGGAGTCCAGTTAAAGTTATTCAAAAACTGATAAACTTCAGGCATATCTTCACTAAGGTTTTGCCGTACAATAGTTGCAATGAATTCCTCACCGCCATAAACATTTTCGGGGTCTTCGAGGTATTTAAGATCCCATCGCGCAAACTTCCAGTGTGGTGTCCATCCTGTAACCACAACCCATTCATTATTTTCGATAGCACCGGAAAGAGTCGCGGTCATAGCAGCACCACTCCCCTCAATCAGATTTAAATCGTCCCCCAGGTCATAGACTTCAATAGCCTCTTCGGTGGCAGACATAATACCAGCACCAGGATCAATTCCAATTATCTGGTTATTGAAACGATCTGCCTCATCAACCAGATCACCTACACTTTCGATCTCTACATAGTCGGGGACTACCAGCCCTATTCTTGTTCCTTCCAGGTTTGGTCCAAGATTCTCAACTCTGTCTTGTGTTCTCTCGAGGTACTGTTGATGGGTAGTTGGCAACCATGCTGCCACCATGGCATCGACATCACCCGTCGCTACTGCTTCCCACATAGCGGCCGCACTAACGGAGGTAAGGTTCACATCATACCCCATCTCTTCCTGTAGCACAGCAGCCACAACATTTGTACTTGCGATCTCAGTTGCCCATTCTACATAGACCAGATCCACCGAATCATCCCCGGGGGCACAACCCAGGATTAATAATGAAGCGACGAGTAAACAAACAATTCCTTTTTTCATAGTACACTCCTTTAGCTAATGTGTTAATGAAGTTTACGTGGAGGAGACTTTTTAGTTCCTATTTTTTGAGTAATTCTATCCAAAATCATTGCTACTATAACCACACCCAAACCAGCCTCAAAGCCCAGCCCCGGTTGTAGTCGCTGTATTGCTCTCCATACCTCAGCACCCAAACCACCAGCACCAATCATGGAGGCTATAACTGCCATCGACAGTCCAAGCATAATCGTTTGATTTATTCCGGCCATGATAGTAGCTGTAGCAAGAGGCAGTTGTACTTTAAACAGTTTTTGAGCTGTTGTGGCACCGAAAGCATCCGCGGCTTCCTCAAGCTCCAGGGAAACCTGATTGATACCCAAAGCGGTTAAACGAATGGTAGGGGGAATAGAAAAAATAACCGTAGCAAACACTGCACTCACTGTACCCAAGCCAAAAAAAGGAATAGCGGGTATAAGGTACACAAAAGCGGGCATTGTCTGCATAAAGTCAAGTATTGGCGTTATGATTGCCCCCGCTTTTTTATGGAGCGCAGCTATAACTCCCAGAGGTAATCCCATTGCAATCGCAAAGACAGTAGAAACCAGTACAAGTGCAATTGTAGTCATAGTAGGTACCCACAAATTTAGATTCCACAAGATAAAAAGACCGACCAACGAGAATGTAGCAAGTTTTATGCCAGTACGCCACAATAGAAGAAGCACTACTACAATAATAAACGCCCAGGGTGGTACCAGTAAAATGATGTCGAGCACAAAATCGATTGCGTTCTGTACAAAGTTAGAAACCGATCTGGTAGCACCAGCCAATGTTGCTGTTAAAAAGTCAAGAAGCGAATCTACCCACTCAGCAAGTGGTATTCTAAACAGTGGAGAAGTACTCATTCCTCACCTCCCCAATTAGCCAATCCGGCAAGTATAGAACCATGCATAACCTTTCCCTTCAATTTCCCCTTTTCGTCTACTACAGCCAGTGGATACTTCATCTCCACTATTATCTTTATAAGATCCCTTGCAGCACAATCGGGAGCGACTCTCTGTTGGGGATCATTTTCAATTATGGAATAAAGATCTTTTTTCCCCTCATCTACTGCCATGGAAGCAGATTCAGCAGAAACGAAGCCGTGAAATTTCTGATCTTTAGAAACAACGAACACAAACGACTCTCCACACTCCTTCATACAGTGCAATGCGGTCATGGGACCATCCTTTAACCCAACCACCGGACGAGGTCGTACCATAATATCGGAAGCGGTTACTACTTTGGTGAGATCTACATTTTCAACAAACCGCTTTACATACCTGGTCTCAGGCCGGACCAAAATCTCTTCAGGAGTGCCTATCTGTATGATTTCACCATCTTTCATGAGCACAATTCTATCCCCCAATTTCAACGCCTCATCAAGATCGTGGGTGATAAACACTATGGTCTTATGTACTGTGCTTTCAAGGCTTAAAAGTTCATTTTGCATATCAGTACGAATCAGAGGATCAAGTGCGCTAAACGCCTCATCCATCAGCAAGATATCAGGCTCAACCGCTAAGGCTCTTGCAAGTCCCACCCGTTGCTGCATACCACCACTAAGCTCATCGGGGTAACTGTTTTCCCAGCCCTTTAGCCCAACCAATTCAATTGCATGCCTTGCCCTGGTTTGCCTTTGGCGAGGATCAATCTGCTGAATTTCCAGCCCAAATTCAACATTGGCCATAACAGTTCTGTGAGGCAATAACCCAAAACGCTGAAACACCATACCAAACTTTTTTCTTCGAAAATCACGCAACTGCTCTTTATCTAAAGCTGTTACTTCTGTCTTATCAATAAAGACCTTTCCGGCTGTTGGCTCATAAAGACGATTTAAACACCTTAAGAGTGTCGATTTGCCGCTTCCAGACAAACCCATTACTACAATTGTTTCTCCCGGATAAATGTCAAAACTTACATCATAGACCCCTACCGTGTGCCCTGTATTTTTAAGCTCTTCACGGGATGATCCATTCTGTAACATCTTTAACGCTTTGTTCGGGTTGGGTCCAAATATCTTTGAGCAGTTACGAATAGTGATTTTTGGTTCTGTCATAAACCACCTGATTTTTAAAGTAAACTTTTTTTTGCGTTCAACCTTTATCACCTAAGCATCCGACTTAATCACCCCTTTTTTCGCCAATGAACAGAGGTAAGGACGGCATCACCGCAAATTATATACCAGTTATGAGTAAACAGCTTTTTTGAGCTCCAATCTAAAGGAGAATCCATCGGTAGTTATTGTTGAAGGCGACCCCTCGAAAGTATTTTT